>CAJBMC010000131.1 GCA_903954055.1 uncultured Actinomycetes bacterium
ACGGTGCTTGAGACGAAAGATATGCAGGTAAAGGCTGGCGATAAAGAGCTGCTCTCTCACTTGACTTGGAATATCGGTCCTGGAGATCGCATTGGAATCGTCGGCATCAATGGTGCAGGTAAGAGCACTCTGATGCGAGTACTTGCGGGCGAGATTGCCCCTGCTGCAGGAAAGCTGACTACTGGAATAACGGTGAAGATAGCCTTCCTCACGCAGCATCTTGATGAGCTTGATCCAACTTGGCGAGTGCTTGAGGCGGTTGAAAATGTCGCGCAATTTGTTGAGATTGGGAAAGGTAAAACTCTCTCAGCATCTCAACTCTGCGAGCGACTCGGCTTTGATCGTGATGGTCAATGGACTCCAGTAGGCGATTTATCTGGGGGAGAGCGCCGCAGATTACAGCTCACTCGTTTGCTGATGGATTCTCCCAATGTATTAATGCTCGATGAACCAACAAATGATTTTGATATTGAAACGCTTACCGAACTGGAAGATTTACTTGATAGTTACGGTGGCACACTCATAGTTATCTCTCACGATCGCTACTTCCTCGAAAGAGTATGTGATCGTTTCGTTGGCCTACTAGGCGATCTTCAATTAAGAGATCTGCCTCGCGGCGTTGATGAATATCTTGAACTCCGACGCGGGCAATCACAACCAGCGCAGAGCGCGGGCTCAAAAGGTAAGAGTTCTAGCGCCGCCGAAGAACGGCAGTTAAAGAAAGATCTCACTAGGGTTGAACGTCAGATTGAAAAAGGTAAGGCAGAGGTAATCCGCCTGACGGAAGAGTTAGATACATTCGCACTCGACTCAGGTAAGTTGCAAGAGATCACCATGCAACTAGAGAAAGTTTCTACCGAGCTTGCCGTTCGCGAAGAAGAATGGCTGGCAATTACGATGGCGCTAGAGAGCTGATAATGGCGAGCAAAGAACATCAGCGGCTAGATATCCTCGCCACAATTTCTGGCGTCATGATTGCGCTCCAAGCACGTGCTAACGGCGAGCTCTCACATCGACTCAATAATGGTGTTGAGGCAGCGCTCATATCGTTCGGATCAGGTTTAGCAATAATCGCGATAGTTGCGTTTTTTTCACCTTCTATTAAAGAGGGAGCGAGAAGTTTGCGCGGCGCAGTTTCACGGCGAGAGATTCCTGAGTGGACTCTCTTTGCAGGAACTCTTGGTGGGACCTTTGTCGCAATTCAAACCCATGTAGTGCCTGTAATAGGCGTCGCTATCTACTCTGTCGCATCTATCGCCGGTCAGACAGCGGCATCACTTCTCGTCGATCGATTGGGAATTACTGGTGGCGGCAAGAAGCAGATCACGTGGCGACGTTTAGCATCAGCGATATTTACTGTCTTTGCCGTCTTTATCTCGGTATATGACCGGATTGAAGGTGCCAATCTTGCGCTCTTCGCAGTCTTCCTAGCTGGGGTTGCAGGTGCCGTTGTTGGCGTACAGCGCGCTCTCAATGGACAGATAAATGAGCATTCACATCAAAGCTATACAACTTCATTTCTCAACTTCTTCATGGGAACAAGTTTTCTCTCTATTTTCTTACTTCTATTGATTGCTTTTGGCGGCGCATCGCTGACCGCGCTGCCTGCTGGTCCTTGGTGGATTTACACCGGTGGCGTGATTGGCGTTATTTATATCGCCTTTACTTCAAAGATCGTTCAGCACCTAGGCGTTCTTACCTTTACCCTCTTTAGCGTGGGCGGAAATCTTTTGGGATCACTTCTGATTGATCTCTTCTCGCCCACTCAAGGCGTACATGTTGGGTGGTATCTCGTGATTGGTATCGCGATGACTTATCTCGGAGTTATCGTGGGCGGTGTCAATAAATCACAGCCACGCACATTGCAACAGCGATAAAAATAGCGCGTTGCTAGCGTTGAGAGATCTTCTTTACCGCCGCAGCAACCTTGGTTACTACCTGCGGATCAAAGACGCTAGGGACGATAAAGGATGCATTGAGCTGAGATTCTGAGACGCAATCTGCAATTGCCTCAGCTGCTGCGACAAGGAGATCATCTGAAATCTTCTTTGCACCTGCATCCAATAGCCCGCGGAAAATTCCAGGAAATGCAAGGACGTTATTGATCTGGTTAGGTTGATCGCTACGTCCCGTTGCCACCACTGTTGCATATTTGCGAGCAATTGCGGGATCGATCTCAGGTGTCGGATTTGCCAGTGCAAAGACAATCGAACCTGATTTCATTGATGCAATATCTGCCTCATTGAGAACGTTGGGAGCGCTGACTCCAATAAATACATCGGCACCGGCCATTGCGCTATGGATATCACCTTGAAAATTTTCAGAGTTTGAGTTTTCAATAAACCAACGTCGCATTGGTTCGTCACCTTGAGAAGATTTACTGATTACTCCATCTTTATCAAAGGCGATGATCTTCTTGGCGCCACTGAGAACTAATAAGCGAGCAATAGCAGTACCCGCAGCTCCTGCACCGCTCATAACAATCTTTACATCGCCGATATTTTTCTTTACCAATTTAAGTGAATTACGGAGCGCGGCGAGAACAACAATCGCGGTTCCGTGCTGATCGTCATGGAAGACCGGAATATCTAAGAGTTCACGAAGGCGCGCTTCGATTTCAAAACAGCGCGGTGCAGAGATATCTTCGAGGTTGATACCACCGTAAACAGGAGCGATTAATTGAACGGTGCGAACAATCTCATCAACATCTTGCGTATCAAGACACACTGGCCAAGCATCGATATCGGCAAAGCGCTTGAAGAGCACAGCTTTACCCTCCATGACAGGAAGGGCAGCAGCGGGACCGATATTTCCCAGACCGAGGACTGCCGAACCATCTGTGACTACCGCGACGGTATTGCGCTTCATTGTGAGGCGACGAACATCGGATGGATCTTCAACGATTGCTTCACAGATTCGAGCAACGCCAGGTGTGTATGCACGAGATAAGTCATCGCGAGTCTTCAGTGGAACTTTGGAGCTAATCTCTAACTTTCCACCGAGGTGTAGCAAGAAGGTACGGTCGCTCACTTTACGGACGGTTAAACCACCATGAGCGGCAAGAGCGCTATTGATTTCTTGGGCGTGATCTTTATCGATTGTGTCACAAGTAATATCAACAACAACTTTTTCAAGATTAGATTCGACGACATCGAGCGCC
>CAJBMC010000132.1 GCA_903954055.1 uncultured Actinomycetes bacterium
AATGGAAGTGAGTACAAACGCCTCGGAGCAGCTGTTCCCGCGATGGCGGCTTTAACCTTTACCTTGCCGGGAATTCCGTTGATTTACTCTGGCCAAGAGGTTGGCAATACGCGCGAACTCGCTTTCTTCGAGAAGGATCAGATACCAAATATCGAAGTAGCGAACTCCACAACAACCTTCTATAAAAACCTCATCGCATTGAAGTCAAAGAATGTGGCTCTCTGGAATTCATCCGGGTTGGCAACATCTGATTTAACGCAGAAAAATTCAAATATCATCTCGTTCTACCGCACTACTGGTAAGAATCGAGTCATCACCTTAGTGAATGCATCGCCAACTGCGCAGACTTTAAAGGTCAATGTGGCCAGCGTCAGCGGAACTTATTTCGCATTTTCAAATGGCAAGAAGGTCAAGCTCTCGGGCAATCTGACGCTCAACCTCAAGCCGTGGCAATTTGAAATCTATTCAACCTCGGGAAATTAATTCTGGAATTAATTCTGAAGTTAATTAGAAAGTAGATGCATCAATCACAAAGCGATACTTCACATCGCTGGCGATGGTCCGTTCGTATGCAGCATTGATGTAATCAGCTTTGATAACCTCAACATCACTGAGGATGTTGTGCTCGCCGCAGAAATCAAGCATCTCTTGTGTCTCAGGGATTCCGCCGATCATTGAGCCGGCCAATGAACGACGTCCGCTGAGGAGTGAGCCTGCATGAACTGAATATGGCTTACCTGGCAAGCCAATTGTGACCAAAGTGCCATCAAGCTTTAGCAAGTTGAGGTACTGGTTGATATCAAGTTCTGCGCTTACAGTATTAAGAATTACATCGAAGCTCTTTGCAATCGCTTTGAAGTTTTCAGGATCTTTTGTAGAAACAAAATGATGTGCGCCCATCGCCTTAGCGTCAGCTTCCTTTGATGGTGAATGCGAAAGTACTGTTACCTCAGCGCCAAGTGCGACTGAGAACTTAACTCCCATGTGGCCTAAGCCACCAAGACCCATGACGGCAACCTTCTTACCTGGGCCAACTTTCCAATGCTTAATCGGTGAGTACAAAGTGATTCCAGCACAGAGCAACGGTGCAACTCCATCCAGCGGTAAATTTGCTGGGACATGGACTGCATAATCTTCATTGACAACGAAACGGTTGCTGTATCCACCCATCGCAACTGTCTTACCATCGCGCTCGTAACCGTTATATGTTCCGGTCATTCCATTTGCGCAGTATTGCTGAAGACCCTTCTGACACTGCTCGCAGGTACGGCATGAGTCAACAAATACACCGATACCGATGTGGTCGCCGACTTTAAACTTTGTGACTGAGGCGCCAACAGATGTCACGACGCCTGCAATCTCATGTCCTGGAACCATGGGAAATATCGCAGCTCCCCACTCTTCTCTTACTTGGTGAATATCTGAGTGACAGATTCCGGCGTACTTGATATCAAGTTCAACATCGTGAGCACCAACCTCGCGGCGGTCGAACTCGAATGGAACTAGATCTGAACCTGCGGAGAGCGCTGCATATGCCTTTGTATTCATGGGCGAAGACTATCTGCAGAAATTTGGTTAGTCTTTCTGAATGTATATCGATGCCAAATTTGAACCAGTCGCCGAGAAGTTTTTCGCTCTCACCACAGCTCAGCCACATGGCGGGGCGGCGCTATCGATCATTCAACACGGTGAACCGGTCATTGATATCTGGGCCGGCGAAGAGCGCCCAGGTAAGCCGTGGCAAGCCGATACAAAATCAGTCATCTTCTCAACTTCTAAAGGACTGCTCTCCATCATCGGCCACTATTTAATTGAGCAAGGGCTATTAGATCCAGATGAGAAGGTCGCGCATTACTGGCCAGAATTTGCAGCAGGTGGAAAAGAGAATGTAACCGTCGCAATGATTATGCGACATCGCTCTGGATTGAGTGCGGTTCGAGAAGATTTAACTTTTGAAGATATGCAGGCCGTAACGCCAGTTGAAGATGCACTTGCACGTCAGGTTCCAATTTGGGAACCAGATACCGGCTACCTCTATCACGCCGGAACAATTGGCCATCTCCTCGGAAAGATTTACTTCAACATTACTGGAAAGCGACTCAATCAACTTCTTCAGGAAGTTATAGCAACTCCGTTGGGAGTGGAGGCGTATTTCGGTACCCCGGAAAATATTGAAGATCAAATCGCAGAGCTAAAGAGTGATGATGCACCTTTGATTGATTATCCATTCGAATCTCCGCTCTATTGGAATCGACGGGCGATGACATTCGGTAGAGCTCTCACTGGACATGTTGATGACTTTCTCGGTGGATTTAATGATCCACGAACTCATCAACTTGAATTTGCCGGCGCCGGAGGTGTCACCAATGCACGCGCTGTTGCGAAGACCTACTCATCGCTCGTTCATGAAACCGATGGCCTTAGATTAATTAACGATAAAACGATCGAGGCTGCGATTTCCCGTCCGAACCCCGGTCGCAACGTCTTCGGAGATCCTGAGCCATACCCAATTCATTCATTGGGCTTTATCGTTGCAAACCCAGAACACTCACCAGTTTTGAGCGATAAAACCTTTGGTCACGATGGTCTGGGCGGTCAGCAAGGTTTTGCAGATCAGAAATTCAAAATTGGTTTCGGATACGTCACCAATTGGATTCCGATGGTTGCTGATGGAATGGCGCGACATCGAGAAATTACACGGGTGCTCATTGACACACTCGGTGCTTAGAAATTTGCCCCAGTCGGAACTTTCTCATTTTCAAGAATCGCCCATTCTTGATCTGTAAATAATCGAGAGCGAATAAGAAATCGCTTGCCCTCGGGAGATTCCAAAGAGAATCCACCACCTCTGCCATCGACCACATCGACAGTCAGATGGGTATGTTTCCAATACTCAAATTGAGAAGCTGACATCCAGAAACCGATTGGATTCTGGATGTCAGCAACCTTCAAATCTCCAAGCTTTACATCAGCTCCACCTACGCGGAACTCACCTACCTGGTAACACATCGGAGATGAACCATCACAGCATCCACCGGATTGATGAAACATCAATGGTCCGTGAATTGAAGTGAGTTTACGTAATAGCTCTTCGGCTACCGGCGTTAACTCAACCCGAGTTGGAATCTCCATATCTTTAGGTTATTACAGCTTAGAAGAAACCGAGCTTGTTTGGTGAATAGGAGACAAGAAGGTTCTTTGTCTGCTGATAATGATCGAGCATCATCTTGTGGTTTTCGCGTCCAATTCCGGATGCCTTGTAACCGCCGAACGCCGCTCCCGCTGGATACGCGTGATAGCAGTTGGTCCAAACACGACCTGCCTTAATCTCGCGGCCCGCACGGTATGCGGTATTCATATCGCGAGTCCAGACGCCTGCGCCAAGACCATAGAGCGTGTCATTAGCAATCTCCATCGCATTGTCATATCCATCAAACTTGGTTACAGATACGACTGGGCCGAAGATTTCTTCTTGGAAGATGCGCATCTTATTTGTGCCTTCGAAGATAGTTGGCGTTACATAGAAGCCACCTGAAAGCTCGCCGCCAAGATCTGCACGCTCGCCACCAGTGATTATCTTTGCGCCTTCTTTCTTTCCAATTTCGATATAGGAAAGAATCTTCTCAAGCTGATCATTTGATGCTTGTGCACCAATCATTGTTGAGAGATCAAGTGGGTGTCCCTGAACGATTGCCTGGGTGCGCTTGGTGACATCACCTAAAAACTTGTCATAGATTTTGCCATCAATCAAACCACGTGAAGGACACGTACATACTTCACCTTGGTTAAGAGCGAAGAGTGTGAAGCCTTCCAGCGCCTTGTCATAGAAGGCATCATTTTCTGCTGCAACATCTGCGAAGAAGATATTTGGTGACTTTCCACCAAGTTCGAGAGTGACCGGAATAATGTTCTCTGATGCATACTGCATGATCAAGCGGCCAGTTGTGGTCTCGCCGGTAAATGCAATCTTTGCAATCCGTGGAGATGATGCAAGTGGCTTACCTGCCTCAACGCCAAAGCCGTTCACAATATTGACAACGCCAGCTGGAAGTAGATCTGCGATAAGTTCCATCAAGAACATGATTGATGCAGGAGTCTGTTCTGCAGGCTTCAGCACAACGCAGTTGCCTGCAGCAAGCGCTGGAGCTAACTTCCAGACAGCCATCAAGATAGGGAAGTTCCACGGGATGATTTGACCGACTACACCAAGTGGTTCATGGAAGTGATACGCAACAGTGTCATCATCGAGCTCTCCGAGCGAACCTTCTTGAGCGCGAATTGCACCAGCAAAGTAGCGGAAGTGATCGATTGCCAATGGAATATCCGCATTGATGGTCTCGCGAATTGGTTTTCCGTTATCCCATGTCTCTGCTACTGCAATCGCTTCGAGATTTGCTTCCATGCGATCTGCAATTTTGTTGAGGATGATTGCTCGAGCGGTTGCAGATGTCTTACCCCATGCTGGTGCAGCCTTATGTGCTGCATCGAGTGCTCTATCTATATCTGCTGCATTTCCGCGAGCGATTTCACAGAAAACTTTTCCTGTAACTGGTGTGATGTTCTCAAAGTACTGACCTGATTGTGGCTTTACATACTCGCCACCAATCCAGTGGTCATAACGTGCTTTAAATGTTGCCTTGCTACCTGGCAGACCGGGTGCTACATAATCGGTCATAAGAAATATCTCCTTTGATATATGAAGGCCGTCGCCCTCGAATATTCAAAGTAGACCTGCTATTGGGTTTGCAACAGGGTTACGTAGAAGTAATAAATCAAATTGTCGAAATTGAAGGCATTTATGAGTGCTACCCCTTGGCTGCGGCACGCTTGAGGCGATCCCGAATAGCAATCGCAATATCTTCTCCATCAGGCTGTATCACGATGACCTGATCAATCTCTTGCGCATCGGCCTCTCGTAGTGCGCCATATAACTGTCGAGCAAAATCTTCATTGTTCATCGGCGATGCAAGCCTGATGACACCTTCCGGCGTTGGTGTTGAATCAAGTGCAATCAATCCATCTCCGGGGCGTGGATAGCCATCTAAAACAACTTGTGCTGACGGTGCGTAATGATGTTCGAGTGAACCACTAACGCGAATCACATCGTCGCGATTAACAACTTTTAATCCAGTAATTGCTTCAACCATTTCAAATGTGATTGCACCGGGGCGCAATATTCGTGGAGCAGCTGCGGTGCAATCAATAATTGTTGATTCAACTCCCACAAATGAAGGCCCACCGTTAAGAATTAAATCATCTGGATCTAGGAAAGCATGCAGCTCTTCTGAAACAGCTTCGGCTGTTGTTGGTGAAACATGGCCAAAACGATTTGCACTGGGTGCGGCAACACCTTTACCGCCAATTTTCTTAAACTCATTTAAGAAGGCGAGTGCGATTGTGTGATCTGGTACCCGTAGACCCACAGTGTTTTGACCACCGGTAATGAAATCTTCCGCTAGCTGGCTACGGTGAAGAATTAAAGTCATTGGCCCCGGCCAAAAAGATCGCGCTAAGTCAATTGCATAGTCTGGGATCTCAATCGCCCAGTCAGAGATATCTTGCATATCAGCGAGGTGCACAATCAATGGGTGGTCGGCCGGGCGACCTTTGACTTTATAGATTCGAGCAACCGCATCTGAATTTGTGGCATCTGCGCCAAGTCCATAAACGGTCTCGGTTGGGAAAGCAACGAGTCGGCCAGATTTCAATTGCGCAGCTGCGCCAGCGAGGGCATCGGCTGTGTAGTGTGAGATGAATTGACCTTGGCTCATATGACCAATTATCTCTCTATTCTGCGAGAAGATAACCACATGGCAATCAAGGTGCTGCAGGTGATCGCCCGCATGAATGTGGGAGGTCCAGCTGTAATCGTCGCAGATTTGATGCGAGGTCTTGATTCGTCGGATTTTCAACAGACGCTCATCACTGGTTATTGTGCCGATAACGAAGCTGACTATCTCGAGACGGTAGCAACCGATGTAAAGGCGACACGAATTGCGGGGCTTGGTCGATCCATCTCTCCCCTAGCTGATGTAAAAGCATTCTTTGCTCTTGTTGCCTTAATCAAAAGTGAGCAGCCCGATGTCATCCATACCCATACTGCAAAAGCAGGCGTTCTAGGTCGAATTGCAGCAATGATGGCTGGCAGTAAAGCACTTCGAATTCACACCTTTCACGGACACTTATTGCATGGATATTTCTCTGGTTGGAAAACTCAATTAGTTATTACGATTGAAAAATACTTAGCCTCACATACTGATTACTTGATTGCGGTGGGAAATCAAGTAAAAGAAGATCTCTTATCCGCCGGCATCGGAAAGCGCGATCAGTACCGAACTTTCTTCCCCGGGCTACCTGAACCGGCTCATATTGATAAGGCCGCTGCAGGTAAGAATTTCAATCTCGAAGCCAGCAAGGTCTACTGTGCTTTTGTTGGCCGCTTAACCCAGATTAAACGCCCTGACCGTTTACTCGATGTCGCAGCAGCATGTGTAGCGCGCGAAATGAATATTCACTTTCTCGTTGCTGGTGAAGGCGAGCTCTTCGAGGGATCACGAGAACGTGCGAAGAGCGAGAGACTTCCAGTTACATTCCTAGGGTGGCGTAAAGATATTGATCAACTCTTTGCTGCAAGTGATATCGCGATTTTAACGAGCGATAATGAAGGTATTCCGCTGACGTTAATCCAAGCAGCTCAAGCTGGATTGCCGATTGTCGCCCCAAAGGTCGGATCGATTGCAGATATTGTGATTGATGGTCAGACCGGATACCTCACTTCAACTCAGCCGGGGGCAATGGCTAGTGCGCTCAGTGCACTTGTCTCAGATGAAAAACTGCGCCACCAACTTGGTAGCGCAGGTAGAGCACATGCGCACCAATTCTTCTCATTAGCAAAGTCACTGAGTGACCATGCAACTCTCTATGAGATTTCTCAGAAACAATAAGCCATACTTGAGGTATGACAACATCACTGCTTAAGAAGTCACTTCTCCTCGTTGCTCCACTTGCATTGATTGCAGCAACATTCTCGCCGACATCGGCCAGCGCTGCTTCTTCTCGATATATCACTGTCAGCGCAGAAGGTACTGTCAAAGTTGCACCAGATGCTGTCCGCCTCACCACGACCGTCTCTGTTGTTGCAGCTTCTAGCAAAGATGCACTCGCTCAAACTTCATCAGCTGCCGCAGCTGTACGCAAGGCGCTCGTGAGCGCAGGGGTCTCAACAAAAGATATAACGTCGCAGAACATCACCGTCTACCCTGAATACAAGTACGACACAAATGGTGGTTCAACGCCAAACGGTTACCGAGGTTCTCAACTCTTTACCGTAGTGATTCGTGCTGCTGCATCTGCTGGATCAGTAGTTGATTCGGTAGTTGCAGCCGGTGGCGATGCCGTGCAAATTAACTCCGTCTCGCCATTTTTACTTGATGCTGCGAAAGCTGCAGAGTCAGCTCGTGCAGTCGCAGTAAAGAATGCGAAGGCGAAGGCGACTTCATATGCAAAGCTCTTAGGAGTAAAACTCGGAGCAATCAATTACCTGACCGAAAATGGAAGTCCTTCAATCTCAGTTCCTGTCTTTGCAGCAGCTGCTAAGGCTGAAGCAGATTCCACCGTCGTCGATCTTGGTCAACAAGATGTAACGGTCTCCATCACAGTGCAATGGGCGCTCTAACTCAATAAATCACTCATCAAATCCATAACGGAGCATTGATTTCTCATCACTTTTAACCGGTTTGGAGCCTGCCCGCTGAGCGGGTATTCTTTCCCAGCCTCATACGTCCCCATCGTCTAGGGGCCTAGGACATCGCCCTTTCACGGCGGTAACACGGGTTCGAATCCCGTTGGGGGCACTGATTTACTCCGGTAGATCAAAAAGTAGTAACGGCTTTGATTTATCAAGGCCCGGTAGCGCAGTTGGTTAGCGCGCCGCCCTGTCACGGCGGAGGTCGCGGGTTCAAGTCCCGTCCGGGTCGCTAAAGATAGGGAGTGTCCACACACTCTCTATCTTTTTTAAAGGTAAACAACTCAATATTGGCTCGGTAGCTCAGTTGGTACGAGCGCGCGACTGAAAATCGTGAGGTCGACAGTTCGATCCTGTCCCGAGCCACTCTCTTACAAATGCTCTACAACAAGGTAGGGCTCTCGCCCATCAACTCTTCAACTTTCTCTTGGAGAGTTTTTTCATCTCCGTGAATTAATAGTTGACTACTGCATGCAGAGAAAAGATTTAGCCCGCTGAACCAGAACCTGAAGGTCCTGCTTTACGTTGCACGGCTGGCGCTCCACCAGAGCGCTGTCCGCCCTTAATCTTTGATCCGCCCTCAGCATGGTTCTGCGTGCCTGGAGCGCCCTTCTTATTTTTCTTTGCTTCAAGGGCTGCAAGCATCTTCGCTTTTACATCATCTGCTGGTGTGTTGGACATGAAAGTAGTTTACCCCTCAGATGGAATTCGCAAGAAACCAATCAGCTTTAATAACCAACTAATTGCAGCGACGATGAGAATCGGCGTTCCATGTGTGTCGGGCCAGGTATAGAGCGCCAGTGCCAATCCGGCATAGAAAGCAGCTAACGCCCATAAGGTGATTGCCGTCGACTTTCGCTGAAAGCCAATACGCATCAATCGATGAGAAAGATGATCGCGACCACCTTGAAATGGCGATATTCCTCGATAGAGACGTGATGTCACAGCAACTGTTGTATCCAAGATAGGCACTGCCATTAAGAGCAATGGGATCGCAAGAGATTTATAAGTTGGAACGATTCCTGGACTGAGGCGAATCGTTAATACAGAGATGATGATGCCGAGAAAGAGTGAACCTGCATCACCCATGTAAATCTTCGCTGGGTGGCGATTCCAAATTAGAAAACCTGCAGTTGCTCCTGCCGTCACAATTGCAAGTGCGCTCACCAGCACCTGCTGGCGGTCATAGGCGATGAAGAATGTAAAGAAGGTAATGACAGCAACTGTGCCTGCTGCTCCCCCATCGTGATTATCGAAGAAATTAATAGAGTTACATACTCCGACAATCCATAAGGTTGTGATTCCATAGTTAAGAAATGTATTTCCAAAAGCAACGCCGCTGGTATCTGTCGCAATTAAAATAGTCGCAACAAGGATTCCGGTAAAGGTCTGAGCAATCAGTCGTGGCCAAGGTTGTAAGCCTCGCAGATCATCCCAAAGTCCCATCGCACTGATTGCAATTGCCGGAACCAAGACTGTGCTCGCTAATCGAATAGTCTGCCACGAGAAATCAACCGCCAACATTGATCCATAAGAGGCTGCGACAACTCCGATTGCAATTGCTACCCCACCTAAATATGGAACTGGTTCTTTCTGGACTTTCCGCTCAAGATTCGGTGCATCGACTGCATCAAAATGAAGTGCAACTTTTCGAATCTGCGGAGTCAGAATTCCTACGAGTGTGAAGGTGAGAAAACCGAGTAGAGCAAATTGTGCAATTGAATAATTCATAAAGGAGATATTTAGCTCTGGCTCTTAAAGTAATTTGCGCGGAGTTCATCGACCTCTGATTTGCGATATCGACGATGTCCACCCAATGTGCGAATTGAGGTGAGCTTGCCAGCCTTTGCCCAGCGGGTGACTGTCTTCGGATCTACACCAAAGAGATCTGCGACTTCACGAGGGGTGAGAAGGGTTTCAGCTTCAGGGATTCGATTCATCGCTCATTCCTTTCTCTTCGCAGTATGTCCGAATTGCTCCGTTATGTCGGGAAGTATCGGGGAGAAAGGGGTGAAAAGGCAATATAGATTTGAAGTAAATCTCCTTCAAATCTCGAAAAGTGAGCCTACATCGCTGATTCGAGCGCTTGCACGTGGCGCCATCGGCTTACTAAGCGGTTATATCCCTCACCAGCAATAGAACCATCGCCCGATGCAAGTCCAGAGAGACTAAAGATGACATCTTCAATCGAACCGTCATCTTCAATTCCGGCTAGACCATCACGCTTCAAAGTCCCGTCGAGATAATGTGCGAGCCCTCCATAATCGAGCTCCACCATTGAGAGTGGATGGAATAACTCAAGCCACTCGATGAGATCTTCAATCTCTTGCTCAACCATTCCTTCACCAAATGATTGCAGGACAACTTCATGTGAGTTATTTGCTCGCTCGAGCGCTCTTGCAATTGTCGTACGTGCTATCGAGTACGCGACTTCATTTCGGTATCCGCGTTCGCGTTCGGTCGGCAGAAAAAGTGCAAGCCACCGTGGTGGAACCATCCAGGTCTCGGTCAATATATGTGGGACGCGATCTTCAACGCTCTCCATACCTGAGGTAAGCACTTCTTCGAGTGCGGCAGAAATAAAAAATGGCGTCACTGTCGAAGGAAGTGACTCTTTAAAATCATCGAGCGCCGACCAGCATCGAGTTGCAGTAGACCAAGGCGATACATATCGAACGCCGTCGATATCAAGAATGTGTGCACCATCGGGACGTAATGCTGGCGATTCAGGTGCAATCAATCGACGGAGAGCGAGCGCTTGTTCTTCCTCGCGAGTATCTGCATTTACATCGATGGATTCCCAGCGCAGACGATCGGCGGCAGGAAATGCAGATATTGGTTCGAAGATTCGAAGTGATGCTACATATGGTGTGGAGCTCATGAGAGTCTCAAGGGCGCTAACGAATTAGGCGCGTGGAATGTAATTACCCTCAGCGAACGGATCATCATCATCACGTTCTGGCTGAAGTGGAGAATCGCTATGAAGTTCCTTTGCGAGACGTTCGATATCCATCTCCTGGGAGTTGTACTTCAAGTCACGAGCAACTTTTGTCTGCTTTGCTTTTGCACGGCCGCGACCCATGGGCGAGACCTCCTCATCGGGCTATGTTTGTTTCAGGGGGGTAGGTTATCGCGTGTGGCCCTCGCCTACCAAAGCCGGCCCTTATGCCTGAGCTTCGACCTTAAATGAGCCTGTCTTAACGCGGTGGCGGAGGGCGAAGTAGCCCAGCACCTGCAAGGCAAGGCTCAGGGACATCGTAGGGAGGCGGAATCGATGGTCACCGATTGTGCCCATTCCGACGACCCAGGAGATCACGACCGGGGTAAAGGTCAGCCATGCCAAGGTGCCGTAGATGCCCTTGAAAGAACGTAACCAGAAGAATCCGATGAAGAAGAGGCTGATGCAGGTGAGCATCCAGAGCCAGGAAATAATCTTTCCAAATCCACCAAAGACCAAGTCATGGCCCTGTTGGCTGCCACGGGCGATATTTATCAGTGGATTAATTTTCAACCACGGATTGCGCGCCATAGTTCCATTAACAATTGGACCTGACCAAGGAGACCAGTAGAAGAATCCCTTATTAATAAAGAGCTTCACAGATTTCACTGGATGTCCGACGTACCACTTGATCACACACTTCACGACATCGTTATCGGTCACTGTTGTTGCCGGTGGAACGGGATCACATGGAACATCTGGACCTTTATGTGCGTACCCACCATCTGTAGCATCGCCAGCACCGAGGCGCATTGTGACACCAAGGTTTGTTGAGATAACTGAGCCGTTGCCAGCCTTCTGATTTCGTGCAATCAGTGCAACTGGTGCCAGCGCCATAATTGCCATAACACCAACAAGAATGAGTGCTTGGTGTTTCCGATTTTTATGTGCGAGAGCCCAGATGATTGCCACAACCAATGTCGTCAATACCCAGCGCGGCTGCATAAATGAAGCGAGTGCAAAGAAGCCACCAACAGCGGCAACACGAATCCAAAATCTACGATCAACTGTATTTTGTTGCGACTTAATAATAAGTCCGGTAATCATCAACATACATGCAGCGATTGGGCTTTCATAGCCAACTGCAAGTGAACTCAAAGATAGCGTTGGATTTATTGCAAGGACGAGCGCGATAAGAAATAGGTAAGGCTTAACTCTGGTATCGCGTAATTGGCGAGTGAAGTAGTAACTTGCATAACCATAGAATGCGCTTTGAACGATAGAGATAACCCACAAGATATGTGCGATTGAAATCTTGGTCATCAACCAGATAAGAATTGGATATCCGGCGGGCCAGTACCCCAAGAGATGTTCTTTCGAATAAAGGCCGTCTTTAAGAATTCCATCGACGCCACCGAGGTAATTTTCACCATCGGCGCCGAGCCAACCGCCGCCGGTTGCATTGCTCATAATGATGAGCTTGATTAAGAAAGTAATTACTGGGATTGCAATAATCCAATAGCCCAGGCGCTGATCCTTCTTGCCTTGTGCTGCCTTAACTTTCTTGCTCTTACTTGCCATCTCTGGACGCCTCTTCTATTTCTACTGGTACTTACAAAGAATGATATTCAGAGACCAAGTATGAGCGAGAAGCACCCTTTTCTGCTGCTTTTTCGACCTTTCCAGCTATCCACGCCTTCATGCCGCGAGCAGCGAGTGAGCGAATTATCAGATCTCCCACCGATGGATCCACGATGGCGCTCATTCCGATTCCGGCATTCCATGTGCGCTCTAGATCTGCCTGTGGAACTCCAGCAATATCTGCGAGGAATTTCATCTCCAAGGGAAGCGACCAGGTAGAGCGATCATAGATCGCGGTAAGACCATCAGGAATAACGCGCGCAGTGTTATCTGCAAGTCCACCACCTGTGATGTGGCTGAAGGTTCGAAGATTTTCCTGTTGCGATTTGATGAGCGCTAAACAGTCGAGTGTGTAAATTTCGGTAGGTGTTAAGAGAACTTCGCCAAGTGACTTTGAAAAATCATAATTGCGGGTGAGATCGAGTTCTTGTGTGGCAAGAATATGGCGCACTAGCGAAAAGCCATTTGCATGAATTCCGCTAGCGGGCATGGCGATAATGAGATCGTTGGCTTTAACTCGATCTGCGCCTAGTTGAAGGTGTGCATCGACTACTCCGGTAGCTGCACCGGCAATATCAAATTCATCTTCCTTTAAGAGTCCAGGGTGCTCGGCGGTCTCTCCACCGACGAGAGCGGTACCCGCTTTGATACAACCTTGTGCAATTCCAGAGACAATCGCGGCAATACGCTCTGGGATAACTTTTCCAACTGCGATGTAATCAGTCATAAAGAGCGGCTCTGCGCCGCAGACAACAAGATCATCTACAACCATAGCGACGAGATCTTCGCCAATCGTGTCGTAGATCCCCATCTGACGGGCAATCTCAGTCTTGGTGCCAACGCCATCAGTAGATGTAGCAAGAAGAGGACGCTTCATATTCTTAAGCGCTGATGCATCAAAGAGGCCGGCAAATCCACCGATGCCACCCATCACCTCGAGGCGAGATGCGCGAGCAACTGATGCCTTCATTAATTCAACGGCGCGATCTCCAGCATCAATATCAACACCAGAATCTTTATAGGTAGCCACAACTACACCTCACTAATTTCTAGACGAGTCTTACCCTCTGATAAATCTGCCGGAATTGCGATTGGATATTTACCTGAGAAACAGGCGGTACAGAGCTTATTTTCTGGGACTTTTGTCGCCTCAATCAACCCTTCTTCAGAGACAAAGGCGAGCGAATCTGCACCGATAGATTGACGAATCTCTTCGATCGTCATCTCGGCGCCAATTAACTCTGCTCGAGTTGCAAAGTCGATACCGTAGAAACATGGCCACTTTACTGGCGGAGATGAGATTCGAACATGGATCTCGAGCGCACCAGCTTCACGGAGCATCTTCACAATCGCGCGCTGGGTATTTCCGCGAACAATAGAATCGTCGACAACGACAATTCGCTTACCCTCAATAATTTCGCGTAGTGGATTAAGTTTGAGTCGGATACCTAATTGACGAATCGTCTGAGATGGTTGAATAAAGGTACGACCGACATATGAGTTCTTTACGAGGCCAAGTCCAAATGGAATACCGGATTCTTTTGCAAATCCAATTGCCGCAGGAGTTCCAGATTCAGGAACTGGAATTACCAAGTCCGCATTAACTGGTGACTCCACCGCAAGTCTGCGGCCGATTGCTCCGCGAACAGAGTGAATACTCTGTCCAGCAATAGTTGTATCTGGTCGAGCGAGGTATACATATTCAAAGATGCATCCCTTTGGATCCGGCTTTCCCCACATCTGAGAACGAACGCCATCTTCATCAATCGCAATAAATTCACCGGGGTCGATTTCACGTACAAAGGTTGCACCGACGATGTCGAGCGCCGCAGTTTCGGATGCAACCACCCAACCATTATCAAGTTGACCTAGCACCAACGGACGAACACCATTGAGATCTCGTGCTGCATAGAGAGTCGTCTCATCCATGATGACAAGTGAAAATGCGCCTTGCAGCATCGGCAAGACCGCGACGATATTCTCTTCAATTGTTTCGTGATCTTGCAGCCCGATGAGTGCGGTCATAATTTCAGTATCAGTAGTTGCCCCGCGACCGAGTTTCGAACTCTCTTTCTCGAGTGACTTTACGATGTCGAAAAGGTCACCAGTATTGGTGAGGTTGCCGTTATGTCCTAAAGCGATTGTGCCGTACTTAGTAGGGCGCAGGGTTGGTTGCGCATTCACCCAGGTACTTGAGCCGGTAGTGCTATATCGACAGTGTCCGATAGCGATATCGCCCTTAAGAGAGGCGAGATCGCTCTCGGTAAATACTTGTGAAACGAGACCCATATCTTTAAAGATCACAATACGTTCGCCATCGGAAGTTGCGATGCCCGCTGATTCTTGCCCACGATGTTGAAGTGCGTAGAGACCGTAGAAAGTTAGCTTTGCAACTTCTTCCTTAGGTGCGTAAACGCCAAAGACTCCACATGCATCCTGTGGTCCTTTATCTTCTTCGAGAAGATTATGGTTGAGATTTCCGTCGGCTCTACGATTCATGGCGCTCCGCAAGTGGTAGAAGGTGACTTAAATCTGCTCGTACTCCGGATGCGGTGATGAGCCCTTCGCTATAGGCATCTGCCCATGTGCGTTGCCCGGCTACTAATTCCAACCAAATATCTGCGCTCATCTCAATCACATTCGGTGGCGTACCTCGGGTGTGCTTCGGACCATCGCCACATTGCACTGCGGCATATGGAGGAATGCGCACCTCGATTGCCTTACCTGGATACAACTCAGCGAGAAGCGCCAGAGATGATTTCACCTCGCTCAGTACCTTTGGATCGCGCATATTCCTGATTACCCAAACAATTTCTTAAATGTCTCGGTATGAGCTGTTCGAAGTTCGTCTAATGAAATAGTTGCATCGTTAATAACGAGAGAATCTCCACCAGTAGCACCGATCTTTGAAAGCGGAATCGAGTGCTTGCCTGCAAGATTTTCAAGTTCGTCGACCTTTGCAGATGTGACTGCAACAACGACTCGACCCGGGGTCTCGCTCAACAATGAAATTCCAGGCTTATCGATTGCGATTGTCGCACCGACGTTATGGCGAAGAACCATTTCGATGAGTGAAATCGCTAAGCCACCTTGGCTCAAATCGTGAGCCGCAGTAAAGAGTGCACTCTTATTTCCAGCTACGAGTAGTTCGATTAAGCGCATCTCGCGTTGTAGATCTGCGGTGGGCGCAATTCCACCGCGCATACCGTGGATATATGCCCATTCGCTTCCCGATAGATTTTCATCGGTTGCGCCGAGGAGGAAGAGCTCTAAACCAGCGTCTTTAAAGGACATTGGAGTGCGAGTCCGAACATCGTCAATTACGCCGAGGACTCCGATTACCGGTGTCGGAAGAATCGCAACGGTGCCAGTTTGATTGTAGAAGGAGACGTTTCCGCCAGTAACAGGAAGTCCCATCTCGAGGCAACCATCTGCTAGACCGCGGACGGTCTCCGCAAATTGCCACATGACACCAGGATCTTCTGGAGAACCGAAGTTAAGACAGTTAGTCACAGCGAGCGGTTTTGCACCTGCGGTTGCAATATTGCGTGCAGCCTCAGCGAGGGCGAGCTTTGCTCCCTCATAAGGATTTAAGTATGACCAATTTGCATTGGCATCGGTAGCGACTGCAACACCAAGGTGTGTCTTCTCATCGATGCGCACCATTCCTGAATCATCAGGTTGAGATTGAATTGTGTTGCCTTGTACATAACGATCATATTGATCGGTGATCCAAGACTTATCAGCAAGATTTGGAGTACCGGCAACTTTGAGCATCGTTGACTTAATCTCCGCTGCAGTTGTAGGAAGTGGTGGGTTGATAACTTCTTTCGCAACCTGGTTGATGTAATCAGGTTGTGCAAGCGGACGGTTATAGACCGGGCCATCATGTGCGACGGTGCGAGGTGGTACATCAACAATGAGTTCACCGTTAAATGTAATCTCAAGATGGGTTCCATCGGTTACCTCACCGATAACTGTCGAAGTGACATCCCACTTCTTACAAATCTCTAAGAAGCGATCAATCTTTGATGGTTCGACAATGGCGCACATGCGCTCTTGCGACTCTGACATCAAAATTTCTTCAGGTGAAAGTGATGGATCGCGTAATGGAACTTTATCCAACTGGACCTTCATTCCACCTGATCCGCCAGATGCGAGTTCGGAGGTAGCGCACGAAAGTCCTGCGCCACCAAGGTCTTGAATACCAACGACGAGATCTTCAGCGAAGATTTCTAGAGAGCATTCAATGAGAACTTTCTCTACAAATGGATCTCCCACTTGAACTGCTGGACGCTTTGCCGGGCCCTTTGATTCGAATGTCTCTGATGCAAGAACAGAGACGCCACCGATACCGTCGCCACCGGTCTTTGCACCGTATAAAACAACGAGATTTCCAGCGCCGGCAGCCTTGGCAAGCTTGATATCGCTGTGCTTCATTACGCCAACACAGAGTGCGTTTACTAGCGGATTGCCGAGGTAAGTTTCATCGAAGACAACTTCGCCACCGATATTTGGTAGGCCTAAGCAATTTCCATAGCCACCAACTCCGGCAACAATTCCTGGAAGGACGCGTCGCGTATCTGGCGCATCGGCAGGACCAAAACGAAGTGGATCCATGACAGCAATTGGTCGGGCGCCCATCGTCAAAATATCACGAACGATTCCACCGACTCCGGTTGCTGCGCCTTGATATGGCTCAATAAAAGATGGGTGGTTATGAGATTCAACTTTGAAGGTAACTGCATAACCTTGTCCAACATCAACAACGCCAGCATTTTCACCGATTCCAACTAAGAGCGCATCGGTCTTGACCGCCTTCTCGCCGAATTGTTTAAGGTGAACTTTGGAAGATTTATATGAACAATGTTCGGACCACATCACTGAATACATAGCGAGTTCAGAAGATGTTGGGCGACGACCGAGAATTTCTTTGATACTTGCATATTCATCTGGCTTGAGGCCAAGCTCTGCAAATGGCTGTGGGGTATCAGGATTTGCCTTCGCCTTTGCAACTGTATCGAGTGACATCTACTTCACCATCGCTTTCAAGACAGAGGTAAAGAATCCAAGTCCATCAACGCCGGGACCGGTAAGTGCATCAATCGCATGTTCTGGATGGGGCATCAGGCCAACGATATTTCCACGCTCGTTTGATATTCCAGCGATGAGATTTCGAGAACCATTTGGATTTTCACCGACGTAGCGAGCAATGATTCGACCTTCGCCTTCTAGCATCTTCAGCGTTTCATCATCACACTGATAAGAACCTTCACCATTCTTGAGGGGAATAACAATCTCTTGATCTTTCGTATATGAGTTAGTCCAGGCCGTGTTGTTATTTTCGATGCGAATCTTCTGATCTGTGCAGAGAAAGTGGAGATGCTGATTACGGGTAAGTGCCCCTGGAATCAAATGCGCTTCGGCAAGAACTTGAAAACCATTACAGATACCAAGGAGTGGCATACCGCCCATTGCCGCTGCAATCAGCGGTTCCATTACAGGCGAGAATCGCGAAATTGCTCCACAACGAAGGTAATCTCCGTAGGAAAAGCCGCCCGGAAGGATGACGGCATCGACGCCCTTCAGCTCGGCATCATCGTGCCAGAGCGCAACCGCTTCTCCACCGGCATAACGAACTGCTCGGGCAGCGTCGCGATCATCGAGCGTCCCGGGAAATGTAACAACACCAATCTTCATCGCTACTACTTCTCTACTCGGACTGTGAAATTTTCAATGACTGGGTTTGAGAGCAACTTCTCTGCTGCAACCTCAACCTCTGCAAGTTGAGCCGCAGTCGGTTCACCATCGACAGTGATTTCAAAGCGCTTTCCCTGACGAACATCGGTGGCGAAGGTAAATCCGAGGCGAGGAAGCGCTGATGCAACAGCCTTACCTTGAGGGTCGAGGATCTCTGGTTTCAACATTACATCCACCACGATTGTTGCCATTTTCTTCTCCTTCGCTCGGTTGGTGCTTAAAACTTAGTTCCAGTAATACGTTCGAAAGCTTCTTCATATCGAGCAGCTGTCTTCTCGATAATTTCATTAGGTAATTCGGGAGGTGGTGACTTCTTATCCCAACCGCTTGCGGTCAACCAATCGCGAACAAATTGCTTGTCGAAGGAGGGCTGGGATTTGCCTGGAGCCCAACCATCTGCCTCCCAGAAGCGAGAAGAGTCCGGAGTCAGCGCTTCATCACCGAGCATGATTGTTCCATCTGCATCACTTCCAAATTCAAACTTAGTATCTGCAAGGATGATTCCACGGCTTAATGAATATTCGGCGGCTGTGTCATAAAGCTTAAGAGTTACATCTCGAAGTTCTTGCGCAATTTCATCTCCAACAATCTTTTCAGCTGTTGCGAAATTAATATTGATATCGTGATCGCCAACTTCAGCTTTAGTTGCTGGTGTAAATATTGATTTAGGCAATTGCGATCCATCCAGTAATCCTTCTGGAAGGGCATTTCCGCAGACGGCGCGATTGTCGTCGTATTCAGCTAATCCGCTTCCAGTGAGATATCCCCGCGCAACGCATTCAATTTCAAACATCTGAAGTGGTTGCACGATTACTGCTCGATCCATTACAGAGGATGGGACATCTTCGGTGATGATGTGATTTGGGACGATATCTCCCAAGAGTTCGAACCAGAAGAGCGATAACTGCGTCAAAATCGCACCTTTATTAGGGATTACAGAGGGCAGGACCCAATCGAAGGCAGAGATGCGATCTGAGGCAACGAGCAGAATTTCGCCCGATTCGTTGGAGTACAAGTCGCGCACCTTGCCGGTACGCAGATGTCGCCAGCCTTCTATCACTGGTGCAACTGGTGCACCGGCCGCCCCGAATCCACTCATCGAATAGAACCCGGCTTATATGTTGCAGCAGTTGGAAAATTCTTGGTGATTGCTTCAATGCGATTGACTACGCGCGCAACCTGTTCGCGCGCATCGCCAGTAAATTCAATTGGGTTGCCAATTAGCGCGTCGAGATCTCCGCGAGTTAACGGAATTCGATCATCATCAGATAGCGCATCGAGGAGATTATTTGCTCGACCTTCGCGCATACCGAGCGCTGCTGCAACTGCGTGTTCCTTAATTGCTTCGTGCGCAACTTCACGACCGACGCCAGCTTTTACAGAGGCCATCAAAATCTTTGTCGTTGCAAGGAATGGAAGATAACGCTCGAGCTCTGCCTCTATTACCGCTGGGAATGCACCGAACTCGTTGAGTACCGTCAGCATTGTTTCAAGTAATCCATCCATAGCATAGAAAGCATCTGCGATTGCGACGCGTCGAACAACGCTGCAAGAGACATCACCTTCATTC
>CAJBMC010000133.1 GCA_903954055.1 uncultured Actinomycetes bacterium
ATCACAACATCCACCAGTCCTTGTACTCAGCGTGGCAATTGTGATGGTCCGCTTCTTCGGCATCTTTAGATCAGTTGCTCGCTATGGGGAGCGAGTGATTAGCCATGAAGCCATCTTTAGGAAACTTACCGGAGTGCGTATAAAACTCTTCTCCGCAGTTGCTTCGAAACTTCGTAGCAATTCAACTGATATCGCTCGTCAAGGTAAGACGATTATCGATGATGTCGAACGCGCTCAAGAGTTCCACCTCCGCGTCACGCTTCCTGGCTACTCCGCCTTATTTGCTGGCCTGACCACCGTATTAATTGCGCTCTGGATTGATCCCGCGTTGCTGGTATGGATTCTTCCTAGTGTGGCGCTCTTTGCAGTAGTGATTCCTTTACTAGTGAGAAAAGGCCTCGACCCACTGGCTTCCGAGATTGAAGATAGCGAAAATGAATTTACCGCTCAGATTTCGGAAGCTTCGCATGCAATGGTTGAAGCAGAGGTATTTGGTTATTCAGCGCAGTATCGATCTCAACTCTTCAACCAGACCAACGCTCTCTATCACTTAGAGAGAAAGAATTTCATTCGCACCTCTCTCTTGCAATTCTTATCAATTGCTGGAATTGGCTTCGCGCTTGTGGGTATTGCTCTCTCGCTTCGCCTCAACGAGCAGGCACTGCCGATACATGTATCGATGGCGATATTTCTTGCGCTAGTTGGTTTTGAAGGATATACAACTTGGTTCCCCAACTTATTCCCTGCTGGTAAGAATCGCCGCGCCTCGCAATCGGTCAATCGCCTTGCGGCAACGCAATTGGAGAAGTTACCCTCAGAAAACATTCCGCACTCTTATGAGTTGGTTGCTTCAAATGCGAACCCGTATTGGGATCAAGAATTTCTCACTCCATTTGATTTCACAATTTCGCCCGGTGAAACTCTTCTGATTACAGGTGCTAGCGGAACGGGTAAATCGACCCTTGCTGCGGCGCTGATGGGATTTGCACCATATAGCGGCTCGCTGAAAATTGGTGGAGTAGAGGTTCGAGATATCGATCAACTCTCCTCATTCATCACCGGAACTTTGCAAGAGGGGCATATTTTTAATACGACTCTCCGCGAGAATTTAAAGATTGCCGATGGAGATGCCACAGATACTCGTCTAAAGGAAATTCTCCAAGGCGTAGAGCTCTCTGATTTCTCACTCGATGAAATTCTCGGAGAATATGGCCGAACCCTCTCAGGTGGCGAGGCGAAGAGATTGTCGATCGCACGCGCCCTCCTTTCGAAGGCACCAATCCTGATCTTGGATGAACCGCTTGAACATCTCGATCATGAGCGCGCACTTCGGATTCAGGCATCAATTGCTCGCATCGCTGCCGGGAAGAGTTTGATTGTTATCACCCACTCACCATGGCTTCAATACTCGCGAAAGCTCGAGCTCGCGAGAGAATAACTCCATGGCCACCTTCGACTCCAAACTCAGCGGGTTCCTTGGCGACAAGACAGCAAAGGCCTTTAAGGATCTCTTCAGCTACACAACTGTTGGTGATCTTCTCCACCATTTTCCCCGGCGCTATCTCGTACGTGGCGAGCTATCCGATATCGCTGCACTGAAGGAAGGCGATGAAGCAACAATTTTGGCGAAGGTCCATAGCGTGCAATCTCGCCGCTTTCAAGCGCGCAAAGGAACGATGCTTGAGGCTGTTGTAACTGACGGTACTCAGAAACTTTCACTTACATTCTTCAACCAAGCATGGCGCGAGAAGGATCTCAAAGTAGGAAGCCAAGGACTCTTTGCCGGCAAGGTAGGTGTCTTTAACAATAAGAAGCAGTTGGCTCATCCTGATTACGAAATGATTCCAGATGGAAACGATGTCGATAGCGCCGTTGAAGGATTTGCTAACCAATTTATTCCGCTCTATCCGTCGAGTGCCAAGTTACCTTCTTGGAAAATAGCGCAATGTATCGACCTTGCTCTTGGCGCCCTTGATGAGGTGGAAGATCCAATTCCCGATTCACTTTTACAAAAGAATAGATATCCCGCTATTCGCGAAGCACTGACCCACATTCATCATCCAGTTGATTTGGATCAGACTGAAATCGCGGTAGAACGTCTGACATTCGATGAAGCGCTCTTACTTCAACTGCTCTTGCTGAAGCGGAAAGAGGAGCTTCGCAAACTCGATGCAGTCGCGCGTCCGCATAAACCGGGTGGCCTGCTGGATGCCTTTGATGCCAGGTTGCCATTTCAACTCACTGCAGGTCAGGAATCTGTCGCCACTGAAATCGCAATCGATCTCGCTGCAAGCCATCCTATGCACCGGTTACTTCAGGGAGAAGTCGGTTCTGGAAAGACAGTAATCGCATTACGTGCTGCGCTAACGGTTATAGATAACGGGGGACAGGTTGCACTCCTTGCGCCAACAGAAGTCCTGGCCGCTCAACATCAACGAACATTTACCAAATTGTTGGGAGATTTAGCTGACGGGGGAATGCTTGGAAGTACGGAGACTTCGACCAACGTTGTTCTGCTGACCGGTTCGCAAAATGCGGCAACCCGGAAAGAAGCTTTAGCTGCAATTAAAAGTGGTAGCGCCGGACTTGTCGTGGGCACACATGCACTGCTCTCTGAGAGCGTTGAATTTCAAGAGTTGGCACTCGTCATAGTTGATGAGCAACATCGATTTGGCGTTGAACAACGCGACGCTTTGAAATCAAAGGCTGCCATTACACCGCATCTCTTGGTTATGACTGCGACACCAATTCCGCGAACCGTAGCAATGACAGTCTTTGGTGATCTCGATGTTTCAACTCTTCGAGAACTTCCATTGGGTCGGCAGGTCATCACGACTCACTTAGTACCAGTAGAAGAGAAGCCGCACTTTCTTGAGCGGACATGGGAACGCGTTAAAGAAGAGGTGGCGCACGGACATCAGGTCTACATTGTCGCGCCGCGCATTAGTGAAGAGATTTCAGAAGATGCTGACTATGAATTCCTGGAGGGCGAGAGCTCAAAACTCACTGCAGTCGAAGAGCTTGGCCCAGAGCTCCAAAGCGGAGCGCTTGCCGGTCTTCGGATCGCGCCGCTTCATGGCCGTCAGAGCGCAGAGGTAAAAGACGAGACGATGAAGGCATTCGCTGCTGGTGAAATTGATGTTCTTATCTCAACCACAGTCATTGAAGTCGGCGTGGATGTACCTAATGCAACCTTGATGGTGATTATGGATGCAGAACGATTTGGTGTCTCTCAATTGCATCAGCTTCGCGGCCGAGTCGGACGAGGAACTTCTCCTGGTCTATGCCTTCTGGTAACGAAGTCGCTCTCGGATTCTCCTGCACGAAGCCGACTTGATGCAGTGGCCTCTACGAATGATGGATTTGAACTTTCGCGTATTGATCTCGAGCAACGTCGAGAGGGCGATGTCCTTGGCACCAACCAATCTGGATCCCGTTCTCACCTTCGCTTGCTCCGAGTCTTACGAGATGAGGCGCTCATAGAGATTGCACGCAGCGAAGCGCAGACTCTCATTGAAGATGGTCTTGAAAAATATGAATTACTCAATCTGGCGCTGAAGAAGTTAGAGTTAGATACAGCTACAGAATTTATAGATAAGAGTTAGGCGGTAGATGTAGATGAGAATCATCGCAGGAGTCGCCAAAGGTCGACCAATTTCCGCAGTAGCAAGCGCAACTCGTCCCACCTCGGATCGTGCGCGCGAAGCGCTCTTCTCTACTTTGGCATCAGAGTTTGGCGAATTAGATGGCCTCTATGTACTCGACCTCTATGCCGGAACCGGTGCAATCGCACTTGAGGCGCTCTCACGTGGGGCAGCTGTTGTGCATGCTGTTGAGAGGGATGAAGCGGCCGCGAAAGCTATCTCAACAAATTACGACAGTATTAAGAGTGCGCAATTTTCCGGCACCTTCCATCTCTACACTATGGGGGCTCATAGATTTCTCGGAGATAAAGCCCAATACCGTTACCACTTCATCTATATCGATCCTCCATATGATGTCGACGATATTGATGTGGTTGAGACACTGGTTCAACTTCGCGAAAATGGTTTTCTTCATCCTGATGCGCTCATCGCAATCGAACGTAATAGTCGTACAAAAGAGATTTCCTGGCCCTATGGGTATGAAGAGATTCGCGTCAAAAATTATGGCCAAGCGACTATTTTCTATGGGATTCCGTTGGCCGATACGCCTGAGAATGGATAACTTTCCTCGCACTTGCTAGCGTTGACCATATGAAGCGCGCAGTCTGTCCAGGATCATTCGATCCCATCACCTATGGGCACCTCGACATCATCGAGCGGGCAAGCAAGCAATTTGATGAAGTTATTGTCGCAGTCTTCGCAAACCGCAAGAAAGAGGGCCTCTTCACAATCGAAGAGCGCCTCGATCTCATTGCGGCAAATGTTGGGCAGTACAAGAACGTCACTGTTGACTCTGGTTCAGGGCTATTAGTGGATTATTGCAATGCAAAAGATATAGATGTCATTGTGAAGGGGCTTCGCGCTGTCACCGACTTTGATTACGAACTTCAGATGGCGCAGGTTCACACACAAGCTTCTGGCGTCGAGACCATGTTTATGGCCACATCGCCAACTCACTCATTCTTATCTTCATCTATCGTGAAAGAGCTCGCCTACTACGGTGGAGATGTATCAACGATGGTTCCAGCAAATGTCAATGCAGCGCTCAAGACTCGCGCTGCTCACCGAGAAGGCAATTAAGAGACGGTCGAGGTATATCCATGGATTCAATCGAAAAACTCAACTCTGCAATCACCATGATTGAAGAGGCGCGCAGCGTCCCGCTATCAGCATCATGTGTTGTCCATCGCGGTGAAATTCTTGAGATTCTCGAAGGTGCTCGCGAGTACCTGCCATCAGATTTACATACTGCAGAACAAATCATCGCCGATCGCGATCGCATTATTGAAGATGGACGCGTCAGCGCCGAAACTATGATTGCAACTGCACGAGAAGATGTTGCTCGTATGGTTGAGCAGACAGCGATCGTGCAATCTGCTCGCGATGAAGCGCAGCGAATTTTGGATGATGCGAGAGATGTAGCAGCCCAAGAACGTGAACAAGTGGAGGCATACATTGATGGTCGTCTCGCAACGCTTGAAGTGATTCTCAATAAGACCATGGAAGCGGTAGCACGTGGCCGCGAGCGCCTCGAAGGTGCAAATGATAAAGATGTTCTCGCTCAGCTCAGCGCTGATAAGTAAGTCGAGATAGCCATGGCGCATAAGAAACCGGCTAATGCGGGTGCATTTCTACTAAACACTCACGAGCTTCCTCGTCGTGCGGGGGAGATGAGGGAGTACGAACTCGATATCGAAGCGCCATTTCGAGTCGGCGTTCCGTTGATGGCCGTACCGGAGGGCGACATTATTGAAGTTGATGTCCGCTGCGAATCTGTGACAGAAGGAATTCTGGTTACCGCAGATATCTTCGCTGTCGCAACAGGTGAATGTATTCGTTGCCTGGATCCAGTTGAGTTAGAGCTAGATCGCAAGATGCAAGAGCTCTATCGCTATGAGCCAACAGATGATCGTGGAAAGAAGTCTCGTAAGCGAGATGAAGATGAGGTAGATCTTGAAGAGGAAGAAGTGCTCTATGTTGAGGGCGAGCAGGTTAACCTCGAGATTCCCATCCTCGATGCAATCGTCTTGAGTCTGCCGGTCAATCCACTCTGTGATGAAGATTGCCTTGGCCTCTGCCCTGACTGTGGCGAGAAGTGGGAGAGCCTTCCAGAGGACCATGCCCATGAAGTTATCGATGCCCGTTGGGCTGGGCTGACCGG
This sequence comes from uncultured Actinomycetes bacterium, assembly GCA_903954055.1. Taxonomy (GTDB): domain Bacteria; phylum Actinomycetota; class Actinomycetes; order Nanopelagicales; family Nanopelagicaceae; genus Planktophila. Next base: position 5,806 of record CAJBMC010000133.1, read on the forward strand.
GCTCGATTTGGGCTCTAGCGAGAATTAGGCGATACTTACCCCATATCCACTTGGCCCACTTTGGTCGAGAGGTTCGTAAAGTCGAGTTAAAGGACGGTTACCGTGCCAGTACCAAAGCGAAAGATGTCTCGTTCAAAGACGCGTTCACGTCGTTCAATGTGGAAGACAACAGCGGCATCACTCTCAAATTGCCCACAGTGCCAGCAGCCTAAGCTCAACCACGTTGCATGCCCAACATGTGGCACATACAACCGCCGTCAGGTTCTTGACGTCTAATTTGTACTCTGAACTACTAGAGCAGCTCGGCGTTTCGATCGAAGCCGAACTTCTCGAGTTAGCTTTCACCCATCGCTCATTCGCGTACGAGGCAGGCCTCACCGCTACGAATGAGCGATTGGAATTTTTAGGCGATTCAGTCCTTGGAATGATTGTCACCGAAGAGCTCTATCGAAAATATCCCGAACTTGATGAGAGTCGTTTATCGCCCCTTCGTTCTGGCATCGTCAATATGCGCGCACTTGCAGATATTGCGCGCTCGCTCTCACTCGGAAAATATATTCGCCTCGGTAAAGGTGAAGAAGTTACCAACGGACGAGATAAGAACTCACTCCTTGCAGATGCATTTGAAGCGCTCATTGGAGCTCTCTATATCTCTACCGGATTCGAGAAAACTTCTGACTGCCTTCTGAAATTAGTATCACCAACTCTCAATAATGCGATGGCACTCGGTGCAGGTCTTGATGGAAAGAC
>CAJBMC010000134.1 GCA_903954055.1 uncultured Actinomycetes bacterium
ATATCCGTCAGAGCAATGAAGAGTCCGAGATTATTGGCTGGTTGCACGAAGCCGCAGATAGCAATTCTCCCGTAATTATCAATCCCGCTGCATTTACTCATTACTCATATGCAATCCGCGATGCTGCTGAACTCGTAAAGGCGCCGCTCATTGAGGTGCATCTTTCCAATCCGTTGGCCCGCGAAGAGTTCCGTCACACCTCGGTGATATCCGGAGTAGCAAATGGAACTATCGGGGGATTCGGGCCTGATTCATATGCCCTCGCCCTTCGCGCGCTCGTAAAGTTATTGAAGAAGTAGGGTAAACTCGCGCCTTGTGCTTCGAACGACGAAGCTTTTCGAACTGGAGTTAGAGAATGGCAACAACAAACGATCTCAAAAATGGCATGGTTCTCGATATCGAAGGCCAGCTATGGACTGTTGTTGAATTCCAGCACGTTAAGCCGGGCAAGGGTCCAGCTTTTGTGCGCACCAAGTTGAAGCAGGTCCTTAGCGGCAAGGTGATTGACCGTACATTTAATGCTGGCGTTAAAGTTGATACCGCTGTTGTCGAGAAGCGTGAAATGACATTCCTCTATAAAGAGGGCGATGATTTTGTATTCATGGATGACGTTAACTTTGACCAGATGACAATCTCAGCTGATACCGTCTCAGATGCAGCAAATTACATGCTCGAAAATACTGGAGCAATCGTGGCAATTCACGAAGGCAATCCGCTCTTTATTGAACTTCCTGCATCAGTCGCTCTCAAGATTACCTATACCGAACCAGGACTTCAGGGTGATCGCTCATCAGGCGGCACAAAGCCAGCAACGGTCGAGACAGGTATTCAGATTCAAGTACCTCTCTTCATCAAGCAAGATGAGGTTGTCATGGTTGATACCCGTGATGGCTCTTATCAGGGTCGCGCCAACTAATTCATGACAGCGACAATGAATTTAGTTAGCAATTCGAATTTAGGCAAATAGTGTCCGCTCGCAGCAAGGCACGTAAACATGCGCTCGATATTCTCTACGAATCAGATATCCGTAGCTCGGATTCATTAGCGATACTTGAATCGCGTGAGGTAACCGAAGAAGGCCCTGATGCCCGCCCAATCCGTGACTTTACGCGCGAACTCATCTCCGGAGTTGCTTCACATAAGCGAAAGATCGATGAGCTCATCGCAACCTACGCCCAAGGGTGGGATATGGATCGACTCGCTGCTGTAGATCGAAACATCTTGCGCCTTGGGATTTACGAAATTATTTGGAGCGATGAGCTAGCAGATGGAATAGCTATAGATGAGGCAATTTCATTGGCGAAGGATCTCTCAACCGAAGACTCTGCGACATTTATCCATGGATTGCTCGGGAAAATATCCTCTATTAAAGAATCTATCGCTCGCTAACGCTTCTTCCGAAGAGGAAGCCATTCAGCGTAAGAATCTGAGTCAGTTCTTCACCGCTGACTTCGCTTAACAAAGCCAGTACATCATTATCGCTTCGCCGAATTGAGATGACTTCTCCATTCCAGTCAGAACGTGAATGAGCAACACCGCCAATAAATTTTTTTACCGCGGCAAGAGTTTCGTCGAGAACTTCTCGAGCCTTTATGCGACGCAAATCAAAGGTGTACCGATCATCTGACGGGGATGAAGCTCCTTTCGCATTAAAGAAGTATTGGATTGGTACTTCGTAATAGTCCGCAAGCTGTTGTAAGCGCGCCAATGAGATGGCTCGAGCGCCTCGCTCGTAGGAGCCGAGGACGACCGCCTTTACTGTGCCACCGGTAAATTTTTCAAACTCCTCGAGGGTAAAGCCCTTCTTGCGGCGAAGTTCACGCAAGAGGGTAGAACAGCGATCTTCGATTTCGAGTGTCATGGCGCTCCTTCTTAAACGGTTGAATCTCAGATTGAGAGTGAGTGGAGGATAAATCTCGCCCGCAACATCCTTCCGCGGCTATCCACAGTCCCAAGGGTGGAGGTGCTAAACTGCGGCCACGTTCCTTTAACGACCTGTCCAGAGAGGCAGGAAAGGAGAAGTTCATGGGCGCTGCTCTTACAGATGCCGAGATATCTCGGGCATTGACTCGGATCTCCCACGAGATTCTTGAGCGAAATTCTGGTTCGTCAAATATCACCATTCTTGGAATCCCAACTCGAGGGGCGCATCTTGCCTATCGGCTTGCATCAATAATCGAATCGATAGAGGGCGCTCCAGTGCAGGTAGGAACCCTCGACATCACCTTGCATCGAGATGATTTACGACTTCGAGCACCACGTGCTCTGATGGAGACAGTGATTCCATCACTCGGGGTAGAGGGTCGTACCGTCGTCCTTGTAGATGATGTGCTTTTCTCTGGTCGCACCATACGGTCGGCTCTCGATGCGCTCGGCGAAATCGGCCGCCCAGAGCGAGTTCAATTAG
>CAJBMC010000135.1 GCA_903954055.1 uncultured Actinomycetes bacterium
AAGTGCAAAGTGCGCGATACCCGAAAGACAACTCCGGGCTATCGTCAATTAGAGAAGTACGCAGTGCGGATGGGCGGTGGAACAAATCATCGTATGTCGCTCTCTGATGCTGCTCTGATAAAAGATAACCACATTGCTGCAGCTGGCGGAGTTTCTCAAGCTTTCTCTGCGGTGCGAAGCGCTTTTCCAGCAGCACCAATTGAGATCGAGGTTGATACTCTCGATCAATTACGTGAGGTCTTGCCTCTCAAACCAGATTTGGTGCTACTCGACAATATGTCGCCCGCCTTATGTATTGAGGCAGTCGGAATCGTGAACGGCGCAACCAAATTAGAAGCATCAGGCGGAATCGTCTTAGCAAACGCTAGAGCGTATGCAGAGACTGGTGTTGATTACCTCGCGATTGGGGCCCTGACCCATAGCGCAGCAGTACTTGATATTGGACTAGATCTGAGAGCGGAGTAGCCATGTTGTTAACAGTCGATGTAGGAAATACCAATACGGTATTAGGAATCTTTGAGGGCGAGAAGCTCATCAAATCCTGGCGAGTAAAGACTGATCCACGTACAACTGCAGATGAGCTATGGCTGCAATTTAGCGCGCTGGTTTCTGGTTATAAACTCACTGGGCTTTCAATCTGTTCTACCGTTCCGGCAACTCTGCGCGAACTTCGTACCATGATTGCGACATATTTTGCCGAGTTGCCGACAACGATTGTCGAACCGGGTACCAAGACAGGCGTTCAGTTGCTTGTAGATAATCCAAAAGAGATTGGTGCTGATCGCATCGTTAATACATTAGCGGCACATACCTTGTATGGCGGCCCTGCAATTGTGGTCGACTTCGGAACATCAACAAATCTCGACGTAGTCTCACCTAAGGGAGAATTTCTCGGAGGATCACTTGCTCCAGGAATTGAAATCTCGGTTGATGCACTTGCATCTCGAGCGGCCCAACTTCGTAAAGTAGAACTCATTCGACCAAAGAATGTAATTGGGAAGAATACGGTCGAGGCGCTTCAATCCGGAACAATCTTTGGTTTTGCCGGACAGGTCGATGGCCTCGTCGATCGCATCACAGCAGAGCTTGCAAAGGATTACGACGAAGCACCTACCGTTATCGCAACTGGTGGTCTTGCGCCGTTGATTATCGGCGTCGCAGAAACAATCGATGAATATGAGCCAGATTTAACGCTTATTGGCCTCCGACTAATACATGAGAAGAATCAATAAGGGCAAAAGGTAGACTCTGCGCACTATGACGACTGAAAACAACGCCTCCAACGCAACTCCCATCGAGGATGATCTTCCAGAGCAGCTCCGCATTCGTCGCGAGAAGCGCTCTGGATTAATCGAGCGCGGCGTTGAGCCTTATCCAGTCGCGGTAGATCGCACTAAATCTCTCAAGGATATTCGCGAGAAGTACACCGGTCTAGAAATCGATGTTGCAACTGGCGATATCGAATCACTTACAGGACGCATTATCTTTAAGCGCGATACCGGAAAACTCTGTTTCGCGACTCTACGCGAAGGCGATGGCACAGAACTTCAAGCTATGTTGTCACTCGACAAAGTAGGCCAGGATGCACTTGATGCCTGGAAGTCAGATATCGATCTCGGTGACATTGTTAGCGTGACTGGTGAAATCATTACCTCAAAGCGTGGCGAACTCTCTATCCTCGCCAATTCATGGAAGCTCGCTTCAAAATCTCTACGCCCATTGCCAAATGATCACAAGCCAATGTCAGAAGAGACTCGCGTTCGTATGCGGTATGTCGATTTGATTGTGCGCCCGGAAGCGCGCGCAGCAGCACGTATGCGCCCGCAGGTCATGCGTTCACTGCGCGAGACTTTTAATAATTACGATTTTGTTGAAGTTGAAACACCAATGCTTCAGGTGATGCATGGTGGCGCAGCTGCTCGTCCTTTTAAAACATTTTCAAATGCATATGACATGGAACTCTTCATGCGTATCGCGCCAGAGCTATTCCTCAAGCGATGTGTAGTCGGTGGTATCGAGCGTGTATTTGAAATCAATCGTAACTTCCGCAACGAAGGCGCTGATTCATCTCACTCACCAGAATTCGCTATGGTCGAGTCATATATGGCATATGGAGATTGGCGTTCGATTGCTGATGTCACTCGAAACCTCATTCAAAACGCAGCTATGGCTGTTGCTGGTTCACATGTAGTGACTCATGCAGATGGAACTAAGAAAGACCTCGGCGGAAATTGGCGCGAAATCAACTTATATGACGCTATCTCTGAGGGTGTCGGGGAGACTGTCACTGCACTTACTCCGTATGCAGATTTGAAGAAATATGCGGAGAAGCTTGGAATGAAGATTGATCCAAAGTGGGTTACTGGCAAGCTCGCCGAGGAAATCTTTGAGCATGTAGCGCAAGATAAATTAATTGAGCCAACATTTGTCATGGGTTATCCGGTAGATACCTCACCACTCGTTCGCGCACATCGCGAAATTCCTGGAGTTGTTGAAAAATGGGATCTCTACGTTGATGGTTTTGAACTCGCAACGGGCTACTCCGAACTTATCGACCCAGTAATTCAACGTGATCGCCTTGTAGAACAGGCTCAACTCGGAGCTAAGGGTGACCTAGAAGCGATGCAAGTTGATGAAGATTTCTTACGCGCGATGGAGTTTGGAATGCCGCCTACTGGTGGAATGGGAATGGGCGTTGATCGTTTGCTGATGGCACTTACTGGCCTCGGTATTCGAGAGACTATTCTCTTCCCACTTGTTAAACCTGAGGTTGAATAAGAAAAATGATTTCAGTACGTCCTGCACGCACCAACGATGTCAAAGCGATTCGCGAACTCGTTGACTCTTATGCTGCGCCGGGGCAGATGCTCTCAAAAGAAACTGTCACACTCTACGAATCAGTGCAAGAGTTTGTTGTTGCTGAAAGAGATGGCGTAATTGTTGGTTGTGGTGCGCTACACGTGCTCTGGGAAGATTTGGCAGAAGTACGTACCGTTGCCGTCTCGCAACAATTTCATAAGCAAGGAATTGGTCACGCAATTCTCAATGAAATTATCCGACGTGCGCGTGAAGTTGGGGTAAAGAGAATTTTCTGTCTGACATTTCAGACTGAATTCTTTGGCAGCATCGGTTTTACTGAAATTCAAGGAACTCCAGTCGAACCAGATGTATATGCTCAACTTCTTCGTTCATATGATGCTGGTGTTGCTGAATTCTTGGATCTCGAATCGGTAAAGCCAAATACCCTCGGCAATACCCGAATGCTGCTCAACCTCTAATCCCAGATATCTAGCCTGGGAGGGGAATATTGCCCCCAAATATGGGGTTCTACTGAGCATATAAAACCCACCTCGCGCCATAACCCATGCGGGCGATAGGCTTGCCAAAGCCCAGAATCGGGTCGAAGTAGAAGGAGAAGCTGATGTTTGAGCGGTTTACAGATCGAGCCCGTCGCGTTGTTGTCTTGGCGCAAGAAGAGGCACGCATGCTCAACCACAACTACATCGGCACAGAGCACATCCTCCTTGGACTCATCCATGAAGGTGAAGGCGTTGCCGCAAAGGCGCTCGAATCAATGGGCATCTCACTCGATGCCGTGCGCGCTCAGGTAGAAGAGATCATCGGTCAGGGCCAGCAAGCCCCAAGTGGCCACATTCCATTTACGCCACGAGCAAAGAAGGTTCTCGAACTTTCACTTCGTGAAGCGCTACAGCTTGGCCACAACTACATCGGCACCGAACACATCCTTCTCGGTTTGATTCGTGAAGGCGAAGGCGTTGCCGCGCAAGTTCTTGTAAAACTCGGCGCAGATCTCAATCGCGTTCGCTCAACAGTTATTCAACTTCTCTCTGGCTATCAGGGCAAAGAGACAGTTTCACAAGGTGGACCTGCAGAAGGAACTCCATCTACATCATTGGTGTTAGATCAATTCGGCCGTAACCTCACAGTTGCAGCGCGCGAAGGAAAACTTGATCCAGTTATTGGTCGCGATCTCGAAATCGAACGCGTGATGCAAGTTCTCTCACGTCGCACAAAGAACAACCCAGTTTTAATTGGTGAGCCAGGTGTCGGTAAGACAGCAGTTGTTGAAGGTCTTGCCCAGGCAATTGCAAAGAATGATGTCCCTGAAACTTTGAAAGATAAGCAGCTTTACTCACTTGATCTCGGCGCACTTGTAGCTGGTTCACGTTACCGCGGTGATTTCGAAGAGCGCCTCAAGAAGGTTCTCAAAGAGATTAAGACCCGTGGCGACATCATTATCTTTATCGATGAGATTCACACACTTGTCGGAGCCGGAGCTGCAGAAGGTGCAATCGATGCTGCAAGCATCTTGAAGCCAATGCTCGCTCGTGGTGAGCTCCAGACAATTGGTGCTACAACTCTCGACGAATACCGAAAGCACATCGAAAAGGATGCAGCTCTCGAGCGTCGCTTCCAACCAATTCAGGTGAAAGAGCCATCAGTTGCTCACACCATCGAGATTCTTAAGGGTCTTCGCGATCGCTACGAAACCCACCACCGTGTATCAATCACAGATGGTGCGCTCTCAGCTGCAGCAAATCTTGCTGACCGTTACATCTCAGATCGCTTCTTGCCAGATAAGGCGATTGACCTTATTGATGAGGCAGGTTCACGCCTTCGCATTAAGCGCATGACAGCTCCTGCTGAGCTCCGTGCATTTGATGAAAAAATTGCTGAAGCTCGCAAGGCAAAAGAGTCTGCTATCGATGGACAAGATTTCGAAGGCGCTGCCGCTCTTCGCGATAAGGAGAAGACTCTTATCGGCGAGAAGAACGAGGCGGAGAAGAATTGGAAGGCAACAGATCTCGATAAGGTCACCGAGGTCGATGAAGAACTCATCGCACAGGTACTTTCAGCATCAACTGGTATCCCAGTATTTAAGTTGACTGAAGAAGAGACTGCTCGCTTGCTCCGTATGGAAGATGAACTTCACCGTCGCGTTATCGGACAAGATCAGGCGATCAAGGCTTTGTCACAAGCAATCCGCCGTACTCGCGCAGGTCTTAAAGATCCAAAGCGTCCTGGCGGTTCATTTATCTTCGCTGGCCCATCTGGTGTTGGTAAGACTGAACTTTCTCGCACACTTGCATCATTCTTATTTGGTGATGAGACAGCGCTTATCCAATTGGATATGTCTGAGTACTCAGAGCGCCACACAGCTTCACGTCTCTTCGGTGCACCTCCAGGATATGTTGGATATGACGAAGGTGGACAGTTAACTGAAAAGGTTCGCCGCCGCCCATTCTCTGTGGTGCTCTTTGATGAAATTGAAAAGGCTCACCCAGATATCTTCAACTCACTTCTTCAGGTACTTGAAGATGGCCGCCTCACAGATGCGCAAGGTCGTACCGTCGACTTTAAGAACACCGTCATCATCATGACAACAAACCTCGGTACTCGCGATATCTCTAAATCACTTGGCCTCGGATTCTCAAATGTTGAAGATGATCTTGGAAATTATGAGCGTATGAAGGGCAAGGTTGCTGATGAGCTTAAGAATCACTTCCGCCCTGAGTTCCTCAACCGTATCGATGATGTCATCGTCTTCCACCAGCTTAATAAGGAACAGATCATTCAGATTGTCGATCTTATGATCGCAAGTCTTGATGATCGCCTAAAGGCGAAAGATATGGGAATCGAGCTCACACAGGCAGCGAAGGATCTTCTCGCCGCACGTGGTTACGACCCATTGCTTGGTGCGCGTCCACTGCGTCGCGTTATCCAACGCGAAATCGAAGATTCATTGTCAGAGCGCATCTTGTTCGGTGAGCTCAAGTCAGGTGAAATCATCGTTGTTGATGTCGAGGGTGAAGGCGCAGAAGCGAAATTTACCTTTGCCGGAGCTCCGAAGGTCGAGTCACCAGATTCACCTGAAGATCTCGCTGACGCACCTACGGTCTAAGAATTTCTGATTCGAGATTTCCAATCCACTGATCCCAGTGCGATGAAGGCTGAAATCATTACGATTTGAACTGCAATCGCCCACGGGGATTTCAATTCATGAATAACCAAGTCTCCAAAGTTTGTAGCGGCAATCGCTGCTGCCCCGGTCACATAAGTCGAGTAAGTGAAAGTTCTGCCGGCTGCAAATGCAGCAAGTAGAGGCTTTACATTAATTGTCTTCATCATTCCAACTGCTTCAAAAAGCTGAGCTGAGGAGATTGGTGAAACAAGAAATATCGCGAATTGCGCGAATCGCTTGGTCGAATGATTAGTAAAATATGTACCCGCAAACTCCATATTCTTTGCAAACTTTGATGGAACTAAGTGTGCAAACTTTCTGAAATACCAAGTCAGAATTGCACGGCCCAACGTAGCGCTGATTACACCTAAAATTACTAGAGCTATAGGGTTTAGCTTGTAGTGAAGTAAGAAGAAGACAAGTGCCATCCACGTAGGAGGCGCAAATGCGGGAAGCGCGTTCATGGCAACAATGGCCGCGGCTGCTGCGAAATATATTTCCACCTCACCACCTTAGCGGGGGAGCGAGTAAGTATTCTTCTTTCGCTCTTCGATTAATCCATCATCGAGCAGAGTGAGTATTGCCTTCTCAACTTGAGATGGAACATCCCACAAGAGTTGAATCTGCTTCTTATTAAGCATTGGATTCTCACGAAGTGCTTGCACAATCGTTCCTCTACATTGGCGATCGGTTCCATGCCAGCTCTGGGTTCGCTTTACTCGCTCTGATGCCGGGAAATCAAGGCTTCGCCAGAGGCATTGATCGGATACCGGACAGCGGCCGCATAGAGGGTTCTTTGCCGTACAGATAAGGGCGCCAAGCTCCATCGTCGCTGCCGCCCATACATGCGCATTCTTCTGCGGCACATACTCTGCATATTCGATGCGCTCTGCCTTTGTCGGCGCAGCTGTTGGAGCCTCTTCACCTTTATAAAGACGTGAGAAGAGCCTGCGGATATTGATATCTAATACAAGTGATTGACCTTCAAATGCAAAGGCAACCATTGCCGCTGCCGTGTATTCGCCGATGCCCGGAAGCTTTCGAAGTTCTACCTCGGTATTTGGGATAACTCCATTTAATTGGGAGGTAATTACCTTTGCGCATTCATGTAATCGAAGTGCTCGACGTGGATAGCCAAGGCGACCCCACGCGGTGATTACATCAGCAGGTGTCGCCTTCGCTAAATGTGCTGGAGTTGGCCAACGTTTCATCCACTCGTTATAGACCGGTAATACCCTTTGCACGGGAGTTTGCTGCAACATAATTTCTGAAACTAATACCCCCCAGGCATCTGTTTTACGCCATGGAAGATCTCGCTTATTCTTCTTAAACCAAGCGATGATTGCCCGTTCATAGAGCGCGTTTGCAGACATATTAGTCAGCGTTGATCTTTACTCGCGCAATCGCTTGATCGAGGCGAGCAACTTCAACAATTTCCATTCCAGCAATCTTGACATCAGATCCGGTTGGAACAAGTGCGCGCTTAAATCCGAGACGGTATGCCTCTGCTAAACGACGAGAGACGCCACTTACCTTTCGGATTTCACCAGCAAGACCGACTTCACCGATTGCAACGAGGTCGGCTGGAAGCGCTAAACCCTTCGCGGCAGATGCAACAGCTAAAGCAAGTGCGAGATCTGCCGCTGGTTCGGTCATCTTCATTCCACCTACAGTTGCGGCATAGACATCACGACCACCTACGCGTACATGAGCGCGTAGTTCGAGGACAGCTAAAGTCATTGAAGTACGGGCAGAATCGAGCCCGCTAACAACTCGACGTGCATTTCCAAAATCGTTTTCGCGACCTGCGCTGACAAGGGCTTGAATCTCGGCAAGAAGTGGTCGGCGACCTTCGAGAGTTACAGTCACACAAGTTCCAGGTACTGGTTCGGCATGACGTGATGTGAAGAGTCCGGTCGGATCAAGCACGCTCTCGATACCGGTATCGCTCAAATCAAAACAACCAACTTCATCACTTGCGCCGAATCGGTTTTTGATTGCGCGAATAAGTCGGAGGCGAGAGTGACGTTCGCCCTCAAATTGAAGGACAACATCGACGATATGTTCGAGTAAACGTGGGCCGGCGATTGAACCATCTTTAGTGACATGGCCAACTAGTAGGAGAGTGATGTCGCGATCTTTACAGATACGGATAAGCGCACCAGCAACTTCGCGGACTTGAGTAACTCCGCCAGGTGCGCCATCGACGTTTGATGAACCGATTGTCTGGATCGAGTCGATAATCAAAAGTTCTGGCTTTACGGTGTCGATATGCGAGATGACCGCACCGAGATCGGTCTCTGAAGCAAGAAAGAGATTGGGATCAATTGCCTTGATACGTTCGGCGCGAAGTCTGACTTGTGATGCAGATTCTTCACCGCTGATATAGAGGACTGGGATTGATTTATTTGCTGTCTGCGCTGCAACAGATAAGAGAAGAGTTGATTTACCTACGCCTGGTTCTCCCGCCAACAAGATTGCCGCACCCGGAACTAAGCCTCCACCTAATACGCGATCAAGTTCTGAGACACCAGTTGCGCGTGCATGTGCGGCAGAGAGGTCAACATCGCCAATCGCAGTTGCCTTTGCAGAGATTGGTCCCGCTTGAAG
>CAJBMC010000136.1 GCA_903954055.1 uncultured Actinomycetes bacterium
ACTCAACCTTGCCATCAACATCATCTGAGATGAGACCCATTGCAATACCTGCAACTGGAGCCTTCAGTGGCACACCAGCTTGAAGCATTGAGAGTGTTGATGCACAGACAGAACCCATTGAAGTTGAACCATTAGATCCAAGTGCCTCTGAGACCTGACGGATTGCATAAGGGAACTCCGTGCGAGATGGAAGTACTGGAATCAAAGCACGTTCTGCAAGTGCACCGTGGCCGATTTCGCGACGCTTTGGTGTACCAACACGACCGGTCTCACCAGTTGAATATGGTGGGAAGTTGTAGTTGTGCATATAACGCTTTGATGTCTCAGGGCTCATTGTGTCGAGCTGCTGCTCCATCTTAAGCATGTTGAGAGTTGTGATTCCAAGAATCTGAGTCTCACCGCGCTCGAAGATTGCAGAGCCGTGAACGCGAGGGATAACCTCAACTTCAGCAGAGAGCGCACGAATGTCGCGAAGACCGCGACCATCGATACGAATCTTGTCGCGAAGTACGCGCTGACGTACAAGCTTCTTTGTCAATGAACGGAATGCTGCAGGAACTTCCTTCTCGCGACCTTCAAAGGCAGCGGAGACTGATTCCTTTACAGATGCAGAGATCTCATCGATCTTTGTCTCACGCTCTTGCTTACCCACGATTGTGAGCGCCTTAGCGAGATCATCCTTTGCCGCTTTTTCTACTGCAGCAAATACATCATCTTGGTAATCAAGGAAGACTGGGAAGTCAGCTGTTGGCTTTGCTGCAACTGCAGCAAGCTTTGACTGTGCATCACAGAGGATCTTGATAAATGGCTTTGCAGCATCGAGGCCCTGTGCAACAACTTCTTCAGTTGGTGTTGGTGCTCCGCCTGCAATGAGTTCGATTGTGCGTGAGGTAGCTTCCGCTTCAACCATCATGATTGCAACGTCATCAGCTGTAACGCGACCTGCAACGACCATATCGAATACAGCGTTCTCAACCTGTGAGTGGTTAGGGAAGGCAACCCACTGACCTTCGATAAGTGCAACACGTACGCCACCGATTGGACCAGAGAATGGCAAACCAGCGAGCTGTGTTGAAATTGATGCAGCGTTAATCGCAAGTACGTCGTACATGTGATCAGGGTTGAGTGCCATTACTGTCACAACAATCTGAACTTCGTTACGAAGACCCTTTACGAATGATGGACGCAATGGACGGTCGATCAAACGGCAGGTAAGAATTGCCTCTTCTGATGGACGGCCTTCGCGACGGAAGAATGAACCAGGAATCTTGCCAATCGCATACATCTTCTCTTCCACATCAACTGTGAGTGGGAAGAAGTCGAATTGATCCTTAGGTGTCTTTGATGCTGTTGTCGCTGAGAAGATCATTGTCTCTTCATCGAGGTAAACAGCTGCAGCTCCTGCTGCCTGCTTTGCAAGGCGACCAGTTTCAAACTTGATCTCGCGCTTACCGAACTTTCCGTTATCAATAACGGCTACTGCTGACTTTACGTCTTGACCCTCCATAGGGCGCTCCTTTGTTTAAGTCAGCGCACCACAAGAGTTAAAAATGAATCTTCGATCGAAGTCCACAGAAATTTATTTATCAGCTTCTGTGAGCCACTACCGAGGACCATTTCTCCTCGTGGGCGCTGATGCTCCAGTCGGACTCCCGTGTGGAGCCCAACTTTCCTACCAACTTCAACTGCTTCGTAATTGATACGAGGTAGTTGAAGGCATTACTTGTTAAGTTTAATTAACGGCGAATACCGAGCTTCTCGATAATCTCGCGGTAACGCGCGATATCTGTCTTAGCAAGGTACTGCAAGATACGACGACGACGACCTACGAGGAGCAAAAGTCCGCGACGGTTGTGGTGATCGTGTGGGTTTGTCTTCAAGTGAGTTGTGATGTCTTCAATACGACGTGACAACAAAGCGACCTGAGCTTCAGGGCTTCCGGTATCAGTAGCTGATGAGCCGTACTTTGAGATGATTTCTTTCTTTACTTCTGGTGTTAATGACATGACATTTCCTTTTCATCTTTTACTACTGACCAGAGGTCTACCGGTTTGGATCACGGAAGAACGCTTACTCGTGGACAGCCTGAATTCTAGGCTAAGCCTGTGGATAACCCAAATTGAGGCGATATTGCGCGTAGACGGGGTCAACGATTCCCGGCACGCCCCGTGACAAAAATCTGCAGTGGCACTGCATTCGTAACTACATAACCGACGGCTGTTGGAGTAAATCGTGCGGCGAGAGAGATGTAGGAGTGGACCATTGGCTTCCACGAACAGCTAGCAATATTTCCTGAGGTAGCTACCTTTCGGCAGGTTGGGATTATCTTGCCCGCTTGGTAGAAATCAACCCGGCCAGAAGTATTTGTCGTGACTCGGATTGTTGTAACGGTTCGATAAATGGCTGTAAGCGAGCTTGGATTTAGCGCCATAGTTGCGGTGGTGTTGCTGCTGGTGACCGAAATGTTTGTCACGGATGTCGATGAGATCGACGCAGCATCGTTGCCTGCCTCGTCTTGAATGGCGCTTGCATCATTTCCGATTGTTGGATCTGTGTAGGCCAATGAAACAGTGGCGGAACTAATGATTTGGAAGGTGAGGAAGAACCTGATTGTGGATCCGCCAATCGACATACTGGTTACAGAATCATTGACTCCATTCACCAGCACTGTGATCGCGCTTACCTGTGGAGTTGTAGAACTGAGGGTCTCATTAAAAGTGATTGTGATTGAACTACCGTCAGAAGAAGTTTGAGGCGTACCCGCAATCGGAGGCGACCCATCCACCTGATTTGTCAGTGAGGCTGCGATAGCGCCATGGCTAAGTGTTGCCGCGTTGAGTGCAGCATCTGTGATAGTTCCGCCATTGAGTGTCAAAGTATTCGCCAATATCGCAACACCAGAACGATTGGTGTCTCCATTGACAACCGTGTAGGAGAAAGTTGTTGCTGTAGTACCCGAGCCACTTGTGTAAGTTAAATACTTTGAAGTAAGTCCTTGAATAGGGATGCGTGGAGATCCAGATACCGTCACGGTTTCACTCCAGTTAACAGTGGCTGTAATAACCTCGCCAGCTCCGTAAATAGAGTCGGCCCCGGAAGTCGATGTAATACTTATCGATGAGACTGTTGGTGCCACCGCATCAATGTTCTGCGCCAAGAGATATGAGTTGCCGGCGCTAGAGTCATTTGCCGCACGAGCAAAGACACGAAAGTCATAGCTGCCATTTGCAATACCGGTAATTACTGCACTTGGAGACGCACCTGGGTTGGTGAGACGAACCGTCGTTCCAGTATTCCAGTTGCTCCCCGCCGTCTTGTATTGAATCGCATACTCAGTTGCACCTGAGGATGCGGCAAAACTGACTTGAACATTTCCGCCACCTTGATTGCTCACGGTAAGTGCACCAGGTGTGGCGAGCGATGGCGCCGCCATCTTTCCCCAAATTTGAAAGCCAGAAGGGTAGGTTGCTGTAGGACCATTCAGCGCGCCATTAGATCCGTTGATGGCATAGCCATATGAATCGGTGTAGGAGAAAACTGATGCCGCGCTGTATCCAGAGAGCCCAATCCCAGCTTGAGCATCCGAGGAGTCAATATGAGCATCGTCGGTCTCGTTATTGAATGCGATACCCCATCGGTAGGTGGCAGCGCCATTGCTATAAGCGTAGCCATATTTGGCGTAGCCATATTGGTATGCAAAGACTAGCTTTCCAGTTGCTGAGTTCGTTTCGCGGTAAAGGTCAAAGCGCGACATCGTATTGGTAGCACTGTAGAGAATGCCAGTTGTAGAAAATCTGGAGAACATTGACTGTGACGAGATGTCCTCTTTCCACGTATGGCCACCGAAGGAGTTCGTACCTAATACACCGGATCCATTCGTATTGAAGCCATATGAATCTCGATCTTTGAAAACTCCCACCAGCTTTACAACTGGAAGATAGTTAAAAGCGTTGTACTTTGCCTCAGTTGCTACATCGTTATTGTAATCAGGAACAAGCGTAGTGCTCTGGTTTGTCCAATAATTTGAAGAGTAGGTAAACGAATTACCAGACTTAGTGCCTTTCATTCCCAAAAACCACATGCCGCCATCGGGATAGTTGGTATCGAGAATCAGATAAGTTTGAGTGGCAATTCCATTTACGTTGAGCCAATAAATTCCATTAGCTGTCGTTCCATAAAGGTTATAGATCTCTTGCGGGCTCTGTGCCGGACAAGCAGAGCTGGAACCAATAACACATGGAGACTGCACATCGTTTACCGCTTGGGCTACAGGTGCGGGAATCGAAACCAAAAGCCCGGCAATTAATCCGAGCAGGGCCAGGATTCGCTTATAGCTCGGTAAGCCTGCGCGCTTCATCACAATCTTTCTTCATCTGAACTAGCAGTTCATCAAGACCATCGAACTTAAGTGTCGGACGCAAGAACCAACCAAATTCAATGGATGCAGCTTTGTCATAAAGATCTAAACCTTGTTGATCGAGTGCATATGCCTCAACTTGGCGACCACGTTCACCTTCGAAAGTTGGATTGGTACCGATAGAAATTGCAGCTGGCCAAAAATTAATTCCCACGGTGAGCCATCCGGCATAAATTCCATCTGCTGGAATTGTCTGCCCTTCAATCTTGCCGAGGTTTGCAGTGGGATAGCCGATCTCACGACCGCGCTTCTCGCCGTGAACGACAACTCCATCAAGGCGATGAGGACGTGAGAGCATTTCTCGAGCTTGCTCGACTTTGCCCTCCATTACGAGATTGCGAATTCGGGAAGAAGAAATAACCTCTGCTCCCCCGGCTAGCTCTTGAACATCGACGGTGAAGTTGTACTTCAAGCCATCCTTGATTAATGAATCGACGGTTCCGGCAGCCTTAGCTCCATAGGTGAAGTTCTTTCC
>CAJBMC010000137.1 GCA_903954055.1 uncultured Actinomycetes bacterium
AAAGGTGAAGCAGCAATCTCTGCATGGATGGAGAAAAACGCGCTCTCATATAAAGAGGTAACAGAGAACGAAATCCGTGAAGCTCTCGGTGGTCTTATTGGCGACGCCGATAAGAAAGCGCTAGAAGGCCCGATTGCAGATGCCTATGCGACATCGGTTCGTAAAGGTTTAGCGGTGAGCTTCGATGGTTGGATTGATGATGACATTGCATTTATTCAACAGTGGGGATTTAACCTGGCAGATATTAAAGTTCCTGTACTTATTTGGCAGGGGGATCAAGATTTGATGGTGCCTCATGCCCACTCTTATTGGTTAGAGAAGCACATCCCTGGATCACAGCTCAATTTCGTTCCAGGCCATGGTCACATTTCGCTGATTGCTGATTACAAATCTGAAATCATCGTGCAGGCACAGGAGCTCTTACAGTAAATGTTCTTTAAGGAATTTGCCGCGATTCTCAATCCAAAGTCGCGCAAGATGGTCGCGGGCATTTGCCTCAACGCCATTGGCGGTGGAATGACGCTCTCACTGCTTTTGGTCTACCTCCACGATATGCGTGGCTTCACAAATACCTTCGGTGGCCTATTGCTCTCGTGGGGAGCGCTGGTCTCAATAGTGGCAAGTACGCCGATGGGCGCACTGGTCGATCGTATTGGGCCAAAGAAGGTAATGATCGGTGGGCTCTTACTTAACTCTGCCGCCGCATTCTCACTTGCATTTATTACAACTCATCTCGAGGTAATACTTGTTCTCACCGCAATCAATGTCGCAGGTCAAGCGATTTGGCCCTCGCAGAGCGTGGTGCTTACTCGTGTCACCCCTGAGGAACATCGTTCAAAAATTTTCGGCCTTAACTTCATGTTACTCAATTTGGGTTTAGGTCTCGGTGGCTTGATCTCATCATTAATTATTTCGGAGGGTTCGCTACGTTCCTTTCAAATCATGTATTGGATTGATGCTTCGACATTCTTGGTCTACCTCTCAATCATTCTGACTCTGCACGGTGAGGGTCTTGAAAAATATATTCCAAAAGAGCATGAACCTAAGCAAGGTACTTATCGAGATTTATTGAAGATAAAGCCATTGATGCTGCTTGGCACCGGCGGAATTATTCTCTTCACATTTGGATATGGAGTTATTCAAGCTGGTGTTCCGATCTATGCGACACAATTTCTTGGCCTCTCTCCAAAATGGTTAGGCCTCATCTTCGGCGTCAATACACTTGCGATTTTTACTCTTCAACCATTTGTTATGCGCATCATTGATCGTTATTCAAAATACAGCGCTCTCATCGCAATTGGAATTATCTGGTCTGCCTCATGGATTTTCGTCGGCGTCGCACCGTTGCTTCCTTTGATCGCCTCTGGAATTGCACTCTGCATTAGCCAATTGATCTTTGCGGTAGGGGAGATGATCCAAGCGCCAGTCATTCCCACATTGGCGAACGAACTTGCTCCAGAACATATTCGCGGGCGAGCTAATGCATTTATGTCACTTCAATGGAGTATCTCTGGGGTAGCAGGGCCTGCAATCACTGGCTTGATGCTCGGCGCGGATAAACCGACCCTCTGGGTGGCTTCGATGTTTATTGGCTCCTTCCTGGCTATCCCGTTGTTTCTCCAGATGAAGAGGCTTGCTGGTCTGACCAAACTGGGGTAAATCGGACTTTTGGGGTTTCTTTTTCACCAGCTCTTCACTACCCTTTCCGGTCTACTCACGAGTTATCTCGGATGGCGATACCGCCTGACTGAAATGACATGTGGATGGTCAGAATTAATGCAAAAGATTTGCGATATAGAGGAGTTAATCTGTGGCTGAAGCAACCGTGATCGATAACGACACAGTCGAAGTCGCTCAGCGCACCCCAAAAGCAATCGCATGGGGACGCTTCAAGCGCAATAAAGTCGGCGTATTCGCGGGTTATGTATCAATCTTCTTTATCGTTGTAGCTTTTCTTGCACCAGTCATTACCCGTCTCTTCCATGTTAACCAGAAGGACACTTACGACGGCGTACTCAATCAATATGCAATGCCTTTAGGACACTGGGGCGGAATCGCACTTGCTCACCCACTGGGTATCGAACCAGGAACAGGCCGCGATGTTTTCGCGCTATCTCTCTACGGCGCTCGCACATCGTTTATCGTTGCAATCATCGCAACGGTCGGAACTATTTCAATCGGAATGTTGGTCGGAATCGCGACTGGATATTTCAAGGGCCGCGTCGATTCGATCGTTGGTCGATTCTCGGATTTCCTCCTCTCATTCCCTGGAACATTTATGATCATTGCGCTCGCCATTCCGATGGTGGGTCGCGTTGAGGCAACGAAACTTGCACATGGCAATGCCGCTCGTATCGTTGTACTCGTACTCTTCTTAGTCTTCTTCGGATGGACCGGCTTTTATCGCTTGATTCGCTCGCAAGCGATGTCAATGCGCGAACGCGACTTTGTTATGGCAGCTCAAGCAATGGGCGCTTCAAGCTGGCGCATTATCGTTAAGGAACTTCTGCCAAATCTTTGGCCAACCGCGATTGTCTTTGTATCGCTCTCATTGCCTGCATATATTGCAGCCGAAGCGACCTTCTCATTCCTCGGCGTCGGAGTTCAAGCTCCAGACGCTACTTTTGGACTCATTCTCTCCGATGCGATTTCGTATTGGCGTGATGATCCGGCATACCTATTGATTCCTTGCACAGTGCTAATCGCCATCGTGCTCGCTCTAAACCTATTAGGTGATGGAATCCGTGATGCGCTCGATCCAAAGGCGGATCGCTAAAAGATAGACACAGCAAGAAAGAGATTTCCGTAGCGATACGGGAAGCTTCATAGCAAGAGGGGTCTCGCGAGTTTCTCTTATATGAAGTGCAGTACATCAGTTCATACACTTGAACTGATTTCCTACAAGGAGGACTAATGTCACGTTTGACAACACGTCGCCTCGTTGCAACAGCAGCAACTGCAGCACTTGCAGTTGGAGTTGTTTTCACAGGCGCAAGTGCAAACGCTGCTGCGGCTAAGCCGGTAACTGGCGGTACTTTGTACTTCATTACTCATGACGATCAGTTTGTACATATGGATCCAGCACGTAACTACACTGGACGCGATATTGCATTCTTTAACTCATATCTCTACCGTAACTTGGTTTCATACAAGCCAACTTCAGGTCCAGCAGGCGCATCATTGGTTGCAGACCTTGCAACAAACACTGGTGTTCCATCAAATGCAGCTAAGACATGGAAGTTCACACTTCGCTCTGGCATTACATGGGAAGACGGCTCAGCTGTTACCTGTGCTGATGTTAAGTACGGTGTTTCACGTGCCTTCGCATCTGACGTCATCACTGACGGACCTCAGTACCTCGTAACTGCACTTGATATTCCACTCGATAAGGATGGATCATCAATGTACAAGGGTCCTTACAAGAAGACAGGTCAGGCTCTCTACGATAAGGCTGTTACTTGCTCAGGCAACACAGTTACATTCAACCTGAACCGTTCATTCGCTGACTTTAACTACGCACTTACTTACCCAGCAGGTGCTCCAGTTAAGGCTTCAAAGGACACAGGCGACAAGTATGACCTTCGTCCATTCTCAGATGGTCCATACAAGATTGCTTCATACAAGGCTGGAGATCAGCTCGAGCTCGTGCGTAACGAAAATTGGAAGAAGTCTTCTGACACAGTTCGCACACCATATCCAGATAACATCGTAGTTCGCTTCGGCCTTGCTGAAGATGTTCGCGATGCAATCATGATGGAAGATCAGATTCCAAACACTGTTTCACTTGACTCACTTCAGCCAGCAAACATGCGTGCATTCTTTGCTGATTCAACAAAGTCAGCTCAGCGATTCAACGTGTATGACCCATATGTTCGTTATGCAGCAATGAACGTTTCTGCAGGACACATGGATTGCTTGGATATCCGTAAGGCTGTCTTCTTTGCAATCAACACACAGGCACTTATCGACCTTTCAGGTGGATCAGTCTTCTACGGCGACCCAGGCGATAACCCTGTAAAGCCAGTTCTTGGTCTTGATTACAAGAAGACAACAGGAAACATTCACGATTCAAACTGGAAGATCACAGGAAATGCAACTTATGCTGCATCATTCCTTGATAAGGCTAAGACCTCTTGCCCAGATGCATATGCTCGCGCAACTGCAGCTGACAAGGGAATCACATGGGATATCGCACAGTCTGCGACAAACCAGAAGGCTTCAGTTTTGATCACAGATGCTCTCAAGGCAGCTGGAATCAACATTAAGTTCAACTTCATCCCTGGTGGTCAGTACTACTCAACAGTTATGAACAACGCAAAGCAGCATGACATTTCATCTGCTGGTTGGGGAGCTGACTGGGCTAACGCTTCAACAGTTATCCCTGAGTTGTTCACCAAGGAAGGTGGATTTAACCTTTCTCAGAACTGGAACGATGCAGCATATGCAGCGTTCAAGAAGAAGTCTGATGCAACTAAGGTTGAAACAGACCGCGCTAAGCAGGCAAAGGGATGGCAGGAACTATCACAGTACGTGATGGATCAATACTGGATCATCCGTCCCGTCTTCTCAAAGACTCAAGATACTTGGGGCTCTAAGGTTGGCGGCGTCTTCTACTGGGAGCCACAGGGTACTTTCGGCTTCGGTGGTCTCTACGTAAAGAACTAAGACCTTTAAGTCTTAGTACGTAACGTGTAATGCGTTGCGGGCGGTTATGAAAGTAGCCGCCCGCAACGTTCACGTTAAAGCAGTAAAGAATTACATTTGATTAAAAGTCATTAAAAGTCAAAAATAGGTATTTACTTAAAATTGGGAGATAAAAAAGAGTGTTGAATTATCTAGCTCGCCGATTGAGCGCAACCCTTGTGGTGCTGACTCTCGTGAGCATGTCAGTCTTTGGAATCTTCGCTGTACTTCCAATGGATCCAGCTGCCCTTACCTGCGGTAAGGCCTGTTATCCAGCTGTTATTGAGGCTAACCGCCATCGCCTAGGACTCGATGTTCCAGTCCAGGTTCAGTACGGTCGCTTTGTTAAGGGCCTCTTTGTCGGTCGCAACTATGGCGAGGGTGCAGCAAGCATTTCTTGTCCAGCGCCAGCTTTTGGATATTCATTTAATCGCCACGAATGCGTGACCTCACTCATTGCAGAAGCTTTCCCAGTAACTCTCTCACTGGCTTTAGGTGCATTTGTCTTATGGATTTCAGTCGGTGTTGGACTCGGAATCGTGGCAGCGCGTAGACGAAATCAATGGCCCGACCGCGCAGCAACTGTATTTGTTCTCGTCGGAACATCGCTTCCTACCTTTATCTCAGGAATCTTGATTCTTCTCTTCGTGGGTCTCAAATTCCACCTCATCGACCCATTGAATCTGGGTCGCTGGGTCTCACCACTTGCAGATCCAGTCGCGTGGTTTAGAACATTTATCTTCCCATGGATTATTTTGGCGCTTGCATATGCAGCTTCATACACTCGATTTACTCGTTCCAACGTTATTGAAACTTCCTCTGAAGATTACATTCGCACCGCTCGTGCAAAGGGGCTCAGCGAGAAGGTAATTTTGCAGAAGCACACACTTCGCGCAGCAGTCGCTCCGATTGTGACTTTGGCAGGTCTCGATTTCGCTGGCCTCCTCGGCGGTGCAATTATCACTGAGCAGATCTTCAACTTGCCAGGACTTGGTCGACTCTCTATCCGTGCGGTATTACAGGATTACGATCTTCCAACGATTGTGGCGACAACTATTTTGGCTGCAACCTTCGTTGTAGTGGCTAACCTGCTGGTGGACATTGCTTATGCCTACCTCGACCCAAGAGTGCGAGTTGCATAATGACAACTAATAAGCCATTTCTCGAGGTAAAGAACCTCAACGTTGCATTCCCGACTGAAGATGGTCTCGTCAAGGCATCGAGCGATATCTCATTCTCTGTGGCACGCGGCGAGACGCTCGCTGTCGTCGGTGAATCTGGTTCTGGTAAATCGGTAACTTCATTGGCAGTCATGGGTCTTCATAACCGCAGAAGTGCACAGATTTCTGGCCAGGCTTTTCTTAATCTTGAAAGCGGCCCAGTCGATGTCATCTCAGCTGATGAAGAGGTAGTTCGTAAGCTTCGCGGAAAGGCGATGTCGATGATCTTCCAAGATCCGATGTCTGCCCTCCATCCTTACTACTCAATCGGCAACCAACTCGTTGAGGCGTGGTCTCTCTATAACGAGGGAAGCGCCCAAGATGGCAAGAAGCGCGCAATCGAGATGCTCGACCTCGTCGGTATTCCTGCAGCGAGCAAGCGCGTAGATGAATACCCACACCAATTCTCCGGCGGTATGCGTCAGCGCGTCATGATTGCGATGGCGTTGATCAACAACCCTTCACTTCTGATTGCAGATGAACCAACTACAGCCTTGGATGTGACCGTTCAGTCGCAGATTCTCAAGTTGATTCGAGATATGCAGCAGGAATTTAATATGGCTCTGATTCTGATCACCCACGACCTAGGCGTTGTCGCCGAAGTCGCTGATCGCGTCAATGTCATGTACGCCGGAAAGATTGTCGAAAGCGGATCAGCTGAAGATATTTACTATCGACCAGATCATCCTTACGCAATTGGACTTCTCAATTCGATTCCACGGGTGGATAAACTCGAAGATACTCGCCTCGTTGCAATTCCTGGTCAGCCACCATCGCTGATTCACCTGCCACAAGGTTGTTCTTTCCGCGCTCGTTGCGAATTTGCGGATCGCGTACCAGGAAATCTCTGTGCCACAACAACACCTTCACTGGACCAGAAGGGCGCGGATCATTTCTCACGTTGCCACTTACCTGAATCAGAACTTGTAAAAGCTCGCGTAGAAATTGGTGGCCGCAAATGACTCAACCGTTATTAAAGCTGGAAGGCCTCAAGAAGCACTTCCCAACTACATCAGGTGGCGCCTTTGCAAAGGTAAAGGGAGTCGTAAAGGCAGTTGATGGAGTCGACCTCGAGATTTATCCAGGCCAGACAATCGGCCTCGTTGGTGAATCAGGTTGCGGTAAGACAACTGCTGGACGCACAATCTTGAAGCTCTACGAACCAACAGAGGGCAAGATTATTTTTAATGGTGATGACATCACTGATCTATCGCCAAAGAAGATGAAGCCTTACCGCTCTCAAATGCAGATGATCTTCCAGGATCCATTTGCCTCGTTAAATCCTCGTCAGACAGTGGGTTCATTGATTGCGGCGCCATTCCAGATTCAGGGCGTAACACCAGAAGGTGGAATCGTTGCAGAGGTCCAGCGACTCATGAAGCGCGTGGGACTCAATCCCGAGCACATCAACCGCTACCCACATGAGTTCTCAGGTGGTCAGCGCCAGCGCATCGGAGTTGCACGTGCGATTGCACTCAAACCAAAGCTGATTGTTGCCGATGAGCCAGTATCTGCCTTGGATGTATCGATTCAGGCGCAGGTGGTAAATCTCCTCGAGGATCTGCAGGATGAATTTAATATGGCGTACATCTTCGTCGCTCACGACTTATCTGTGGTGCAGCACATCTCAGATCGCGTCATCGTGATGTATCTCGGTAAGGTCATGGAGGAAGCCGATAAGCGCGATCTCTTCAGCCATCCACGCCATCCATATACAAAGGCCTTGCTCTCCGCAGTTCCCGTGCCAGACCCAAAGATTGGCCGTACTCGCGAACGCATCATTTTGCAGGGCGATCTACCAAGCCCGGTAAATCCACCAGCAGGATGTGTCTTTAATACTCGTTGCTGGAAGGCGCAAGATAGATGCCGTACCGAAGTTCCACAGTTGATGCAGATTGGTACCAACCATCGCATCGCCTGCCACTTCCCAGAAGAGTAGAAATTAGAAAGTAAAAAACCCCGGACCTTAGTGGCCCGGGGTTTTTTAATTCATTAATGAAGCGACATTAATGAAGCGATCTTGAATTAAGCGAGCTTGCCTTCTACTGCAACCTTAGCTGTACCAATTTGAACTGTGAGGCTCAAAGGTTCTCCGGCTGCTGCTTGGCAACCAACGCCATATGCATATGTTGCCGTTGCACCTGCTGCAAGGGGCTCAGTTGGAGCGCCATTGATATCGAGGTCACCAAGAACGTCGAAGCAGACATTTTCGCCAGATGCTGCAATGAGTGAAACCGATGTGAAATCAAGTGGCGTCTTTCCACCATTCTTGATTGTTATATTGAACTTGTTCGATGACTTTGGCTTCTGATCGATATTTGTCATAAAAGTTGTTGGAGTAAAGCGTGATGGTGATGAGACGGTCACGAAGACTCCGCCACCGAGGTCAAGTGGAGTATCAAAGGCAATCGTTGCAACCGGGGCAACATCTTGGACAAGGGTGGTCTTATCCTTTGGTAGACCGCTACTTCCATTTGTCGCCGAGCGAAGTACCGCAAGGCCCACAACGGCTACGACTGCGACGAGAATCCACTGCTTGCGTGAGAGCTTCTTCATTTCTACTCCTTTAGGGATGAACAACCGAATTTATTGGAACAATGGAGAGATTCTAGCCACGAGTGAAGGCGAATGCCTTTACCAAACCTACTTACCAAACCTACTTACCAAACCTACTTACCAAATGCTGACCCGCTCTGCGGGAGCGAGCCACATCTGGTCAGATTCGGTCACCTCGAATGCCCGATAGAAGGGCTCTAGATTGCGGACAATCTGATTACAGCGGAACTCATCGGGCGAGTGCGGATCGGTGGCGATGCGGCGGCGAACTTCTTCTGGACGGTTCTTTCCGCGCCAAGCCTGCGCCCACGATAGGAAGAATCGTTGGTCGCCCGTCATTCCATCTATTACCGGTGCTTCCTGCCCGTTAAGAGCAAGTTTGTAGGCCTTATAAGCGATTTCTACACCTGATAGGTCTCCGATGTTCTCACCCACTGTAAAGGCGCCATTAACGTGGATATCGGGCGTTGCAGCCGGTGAGAGGGCGTCGTACTGCTCGATCAGGATTGCTGCAAGCTTTTCAAAAGCTTCGCGATCGCTATCGACCCACCAATCGACCATATTTCCTTCGCCATCATATTTAGAACCCTGGTCATCGAAGCCATGACCGATTTCGTGGCCAATGACAGCGCCGATGCCTCCGTAATTGGCTGCGATATCTGCGGTGAGATCAAAGAAAGGTGGCTGCAAAATTGCGGCTGGGAAGACAATCTCATTCATGAGTGGGTTGTAATACGCATTGACCGTCTGCGGGGTCATATGCCACTCATCGCGATCTACCGGCTTACCAATCTTTGCTACTTCATAGGCATGGCCAAATGCAGCGATACGTTGCAGATTGCCAATCAAATCATCTGCCTTGATTTCAAGGGAGGAGTAATCGCGCCACTTATCTGGGTAACCAATCTTCGGCGTGAACTTTCCGAGCTTCTCCAACGCCTTTGCCTTGGTCGCCACTGACATCCAAGAGAGCTCTTTGATGCTAGCTTCAAATGCTTGCGTTAAATAATCAACGAGCTCGAGCATCGCCGCCTTTGCCTCAGCGGGGAAGTAGAGGCCGACATACACCTTGCCGATCGCCTCTCCGAGAGATCCCTGAACTAGCGAGACACCACGCTTCCAGCGCTCGCGAATTTGCGGGGTGCCGGAAAGTGTTGTGCCGTAGAACGAGAAATTTTGCAGCACGATATCGTCGGTGAGGTAGGCAGCACTTCCGCTAATGAGATTCCACTTTAACCAAGAGATCCAAATATCGCGACGAGTGTCAAAATCTGCCAACATCGCAGAGAGTCCACTAAAGAATGAAGGCTCGTGGATATTGAGCGAATCAAATGCTGCACTTGGAATCTGGGCATTACTCGCCCATAAATCCCAGAGGAAATTCGGCGCAAGAAGTTCTAATTCGGCGCGGGTGGTTTTGTTGTAGGTAAGGGTTGCATCGCGATCTTTCACCTGGTCCCAGTGGTGGGATGCAATCTCAGTCTCTAAAGCCAGTATCTCCTGCGCCTTGAGCGGCACGCCCGCGAGTTCGCCCATCTTTCCCACATGGATGACAAAGGCATCACGTATCGCCTGATACTGATCTTCGCGATAGTAGGCCTCATCCGGCAGCGATAAGCCACCTTGGCCGATATGAAAGATATTCATCGTAGAGTCCATCGCATCTGCATAGATTGCTGCGCCAAAGATTCCAGAGAGTCCCTTCATCTCAAGGCGGGCCATCGTCGCAATAAATGAGGCGAGGTCGGTGATGCCATCAATAGCGGCGAGATCATCAGTAAGGGGAGTTAGGCCACGGGCCTTGATGCCATCGATATCCATAAACGACTTATAAAGGTCGCCAATTTTTTGAGCCTCACCACTTCCGCTGGCGGTCTCGATAATTTCCTTCACCTGTAATTCAGCTACGTCATAAAGGGTGCGCGATACGCCATCGCTTGCGCGGTCGGCCGGGATCTCATAGTTGTCGAGCCAGGTGCCAGCGAAGTGACGGAAGAGGTCATCCTGCGGGCGGATGGATGGATCCATGAACGAGGTATCGATTCCGGAATGGCCTGATTTCACAAGTGCTCTCTTTCGATTTTGAATGTGTGGCGCAAGTTTAACGAGATAGTTGAAACTTTGACTATTGTCGTATCATTGACCTATGGCAGAGAAAAACGCTACCGCACCAAGGTGGCTCAACCCAGCTGAAATGAAGGCTTGGCGTCAATACATCATTGCTAGCCGCCGCCTCTTAGATGCCCTCGATGAGGATCTCGCTGCCCACGATCTCTCGATGGCCGATTACGAAGTCTTGGCACAACTCAGCGATGCCCCAGAACGCACCATGCGAATGTCAGAGCTCGCCGAGGTCGCGATGATTTCGCGCTCGCGACTATCTCACCGAATCAAGGTGATGGAGAAGGCGGGTTGGGTTCGACGAGAGGCATGCCCTGACGATAAGCGCGGGTACTTTGCCATCATGACAGCCAAGGGCTGGAAGGCGATAGTTGCCGCTGCCCCAGATCACGTTCATAGCGTACGTAGCCGTTTTCTCGATGCCCTCGATAAGAATGACCAGAAGGTCCTAGCCGAAATATTTGACCGGGTAGCAATTCGAATTAAAGAAATAGATAAATAAGAAATAGATAAATAAAAAACCCCGCCACATAAAGTGGCGGGGTTTTTTATTGCTAGAAAATTACTTCTTCTTAGCAGCAGCCTTCTTGCGGCGCTTTGGAGCAGCCTTCTTAGCAGCTGGCTTTGCAGCAGCCTTCTTGCGGCGCTTTGGAGCAGCCTTCTTAGCAGCTGGCTTTGCAGCAGCCTTCTTGCGGCGCTTTGGAGCAGCCTTCTTAGCAGCTGGCTTTGCAGC
>CAJBMC010000138.1 GCA_903954055.1 uncultured Actinomycetes bacterium
CCGAAGATATCGGCAAATCGGCTTGAGATAACAGCTTTAAAACCGTAATTTTGAAGGGCCCAGACAGCATGTTCGCGCGAAGAGCCTGTACCAAAATCTGGCCCAGCAACTAGAACTGTTCCACCCTTGAACGCATCTTGATTCAGCACAAATTCAGGATCATTTCGCCAGGCAGAGAAGAGACCGTCTTCAAAACCGTTGCGAGTAACTCGCTTAAGGTAGACAGCAGGAATGATTTGATCGGTATCGACATTGGAACGTCGGAGCGGAACGCCAGTTCCAGTGTGTGAAATAAATTTTTCCATTTTCTCTTCCTCTTCTTACAAATCTGCCGGTGATGACAATGTGCCGCGAAGTGCAGTTGCGGCAGCTACCTGTGGGCTAACGAGGTGAGTACGTCCACCCTTGCCCTGACGACCTTCAAAGTTTCGGTTAGATGTAGATGCAGATCGTTCACCGACGGCAAGCTGATCTGGATTCATTCCTAGACACATTGAACAGCCCGCATTTCGCCACTCTGCCCCAGCGTCGGTAAAGACCTTATCGAGACCTTCACTCATTGCTTGCTGACGCACGCGCTCCGAACCTGGGACGACGAGCATGCGTAGAGTCGAAGCAATCGTTTTGCCCTTCACAATTGATGCGGCGGCACGAAGATCTTCAATTCGACCATTGGTGCACGAGCCCAAGAAGACAGTGTCAATCTTGACCGCCTTCAAAGGCGTGCCCGGTGTGAGGCCCATGTACTCAAGCGCATTTTTCGCAGCCACCTGATCGGTCTCGCTGGCAAAATCAGATGGACTTGGAATATTTGCGCTCAAAGGAAGGCCTTGGCCTGGGTTGGTTCCCCAAGTAACAAATGGCTCTAATGAGTCGCCATCGATCTCCACCTCGACATCAAATTTTGCATCCGAGTCAGTGAAGAGGGTCTTCCAATATGTCACCGCAGCATCGAACTCTTCTGGTGCATGCGGCTTGCCCTTAATGTATTCAAAGGTCTTCTCATCAGGTGCAATTAGCCCTGCGCGAGCTCCGGCTTCGATTGACATATTGCAGACCGTCATTCGACCTTCCATTGAAAGGTTACGAATTGCTTCACCGCGGTATTCGATAATAAATCCCTGCCCCCCGCCGGTGCCAATCTTTGCAATGATGGCCAGAATCAAATCTTTAGCAGTCACTCCTGGCTTAAGGGTTCCATTGACATTAATAGCCATAGTCTTTGGACGGCGAGATGAGAGCGTCTGCGTTGCAAGAACATGTTCAACCTCTGAGGTTCCAATACCGAATGCAATCGCACCAAATGCTCCGTGGGTCGAAGTATGTGAATCACCGCAGACGATTGTCATGCCTGGCTGAGTTACACCGAGCTGTGGGCCAACGACGTGTACGACGCCTTGATCGACATCACCCAGTGAGTGAAGGCGCACACCAAATTCTTTACAGTTATTGCGAAGCGTATCGACCTGCAATTTAGAGACCGGGTCGGCAATTGGCTTTAAAATATCTAGCGTCGGAACATTGTGATCTTCTGTTGCGATTGTTAAATCTGGGCGGCGCACTTTGCGATTGTTAAGTCGTAGGCCGTCGAATGCCTGTGGGCTAGTTACTTCATGGATAAGGTGGAGGTCGATATAGAGCAGATCAGGTTCACCTTCAGCTGAGCGAACAACATGCTCTGCCCAGATTTTCTCTGCCAGTGTTTTAGCCATTATTGCCTCCATCATTTTCAAGAAAATATTGCATCCCATTAGGTGAGATGTTAATATCACTTCATGGACAAGAAGAATAGCGGAGTCGGCGTTCTAGACAAAGCCGTAGCAATCCTCGGAACCCTTGAATCCGGGCCGCATTCTCTGGCAGAGCTCGTTGCAGTCACCGGTATCGCTCGTCCGACCGCGCACAGACTCGCGGTTGCGCTCGAACACCACCGCCTCGTCACTCGTGATTTGAGCGGTCGCTTCGTCCTTGGATTGCGATCTAGCGAACTCGCACTTGCCGCTGGTGAAGATCGACTAATCGCCGCCGCTGGCCCCGCCTTAGCCGCGCTACGCGATGCGACAAGTGAATCTGCTCAGCTCTATAAGCGCCAAGGCGATGTCCGCCTCTGCGTCGCAGTAGCTGAGCGTCTTTCCGGCCTTCGTGACTCTGTACCTGTTGGAGCAGCGCTGACGATGCAGGCAGGATCAGCTGCACAAATTTTGATGGCTTGGGAAGATTCAGAGAAGATTCATCGTGGACTAAAGAATGCACGTTTTACCGCAGCTCATCTTTCAGCAGATCGCCGTCGCGGATGGGCACAATCAGTTGGAGAGCGTGAAGCTGGCGTCGCATCTGTCTCTGCTCCGGTCCGTGGACCTAATGGCAAAGTCATCGCTGCAGTATCAATCTCTGGCCCCATCGAACGCTTAGGCCGTCAACCAGGTCGGCTTCATGCGGCAGCTGTCGTTGCAACGGCAGAGCGCCTGAGCCAACATTTAAAACAAACCAAGTAAGCAGTAAACTCTCAGCCTATGCGCGCCAAAATTTCGACAATTATTGCGTTGATTTTCTTAGCGCTCCTATCCCCGCTATCGAGAGCGCAAGCTGCGGTATCTGATGGCGTAGGTATCTCAACGAATGGGCTACTTTTCTATTACGACGTCGCCAATTACTACGGTTCAGTCGATAGCACACACATTCGAGATCTCTCTGGAAATGGGTTGACTGCAACTTTGACGCAATCCAGCAGCCAGCCGAGCGTTTCGACGAGCAACGGTGGGCATCTCTCATTCAATGCCAGTGGTGGTTATCTCACTGGAACTCAAATGGCTTCAATCACCAATAGCTTCTCGCTCTCGTTTTATGCCAATTTTGGAACACAGGCAAATAACTTCGAACGAGTGATTGACTTTGGTAATGGCCCTGCAAATAACAACTTAGAAGTGGGGCGCGAAGGCACCGGAACAAATCTCTTCATCGAATTGTTCAATGCTGGCTCTTCACCAGGTTACTGCCGAGCAACTGGCGCAATCGATTCTTCTTGGCACCATTGGGTCGTATCTGTCAGTGGCGGGCTCTGCAATATATATAAAGACAATTCACGAATTGTCACGGATTCTGCATATAGCGGCACGGTCGGAAGTACAACGTGGACGAATTTGTATATCGGCAAGAGCAATTGGGTGGCAGATGCAGCATTTGAAGGTGGAATTGGTGAGTTGGCTTTATATAACCGCGCCCTCACAGGAAGTGAAGTCACGCAGAATTACAACGCTGCTATGGATCAAACAGCACCTACATACACAGGACTATCTTCCTATTCTCCGAACGAGAGCCAGACTGCAGTCACAACTCTTACCTCATCCGAGTCAGGAACTTTCATTCCCACTTCAGGTGCTGGAAATAACGATAAATTTTCCATCTCGAATTCTGTTCTAACATTCGCTTCAGCTCCAAATTTCGAAGCTCCCAATCCGAGCAACGTGCTGACCTACGTATTTAAAATAATGGATCTCAATGGAAATGTGAGCGCTGGCTATTCAATTGTGATTTCTGTTCAAGATGTGGTTGAGGCGGCGGCATTAACTACGCCCATATTAAGTGGAACGCCATATAAAGGTTTGCCGGTTACTATCACGGTGACACCATCCGGCGATGGAACGTCCGTACCTGGAAAGTTGACATTCTTATTGGCTGGAAAGAGAATTCCGGCTTGCTACAAGAAATCCTTTACAGGCACCGGCAACGTGACTTGTACATTCGAACCATCGACTCAGGGTTATCGAGAAATTTCAGTCACTTTCACTCCAACGAATGCAAATTTCACGGCGGCGGCAAACAAGAAAACATTCTTTATCTACAAGCGAACAACTACTCGCTAAATTCTGTACCAATGCCAAGCTCGCGAATCACTCGAGCGATTATTGGAAAGCCAAATCCTTTACGTTGCAGTAGCGATTGAATACGGCGAATCTGTACATCGCTTTCAAGGCGCGACATGGTGGCGTACTTCTTCATTGCTAGCTCAAATGCAGATTGGTACTCGGCATCTTCGTCAATTGACTCGAGGGCGTGGTTGATCTCTTCTTGCGTTACGCCACGTTGACGTAGCTCGGTTGCGATGATGCGCTTAGAGATCTTCTTATGCTCATGGCGAGATTTAGCCCAGGCAAGTGCAAACTCTTGATCATTGACCAACCCTGCCTCTTGGAGGCGGAAGATTGTCGCTTGCGCAACCTGATCTTCTACGCCTCGAGCTTTGAGGTGAGTGAGCAGCTCCCCCTTACTCTTTGCGCGTGCTACCAGCGCGTTGAGCGCGATTGCATATGCAGTTTCGTAAGGGTCGGAGCTGCTCTCTACCTTCTTATAGAGAAGTGAAATTAGAAATCAACCTCTGCTACCGCTTCATCAATCTCGGCGATCAAAGCTGCATCGACCTCGACTGGAACAAAGCTGGCACGAATCTTTGACTCGATATCGTTAGCGAGATCTGGGTTATCGAGGAGGAAGTTACGTGAATTCTCCTTACCCTGACCGAGCTGATCGCCCTCATAGGTATACCAAGCGCCAGACTTCTTTACGATGCCGAGATCTACACCCATATCGAGGAGCGATCCTTCGCGTGAGATACCTGTGCCGTAGATGATGTCGAACTCCGCCTGCTTGAAAGGTGGCGCCATCTTGTTCTTGACGACCTTCACGCGGGTGCGGTTACCGACAGATTCTTGTCCATCCTTGAGTGTTTCAATGCGACGGATATCGAGACGAACAGAGGCGTAGAACTTAAGCGCCTTACCGCCTGTTGTTGTCTCAGGTGAACCGAAGAAGACGCCAATCTTGTCACGCAACTGGTTAATGAAGATTGCAGTTGTCTTTGACTGGTGAAGTGCGCCTGTGATCTTACGGAGCGCTTGTGACATCAAACGTGCCTGGAGACCCATATGTGAATCACCCATCTCGCCTTCGATTTCTGCGCGAGGAACAAGGGCTGCAACTGAGTCAACGACTACGAGATCGAGTGCGCCAGAGCGAACTAACATATCCATAATTTCAAGTGCTTGTTCACCTGTATCTGGCTGTGAAACGAGAAGTGCATCGATGTCAACGCCGAGCTTCTTTGCATACTCTGCATCGAATGCATGCTCTGCATCGATAAATGCGCAGATTCCGCCGAGCTTCTGTGCTGATGCAATTGCGTGAAGTGTAAGAGTTGTCTTACCTGAAGATTCTGGTCCGTAGATTTCTACGATGCGGCCACGTGGTAGACCGCCGATGCCGAGCGCCATATCGAGTGCAACAGAACCTGTTGGAATAACTTCGATAACTTGTGCCTGCTTATCTGACATCTTGATAACTGCACCCTTACCAAACTGACGTTCGATTTGAGCGAGGGCGGTGTCGAGCGCCTTGTGGCGATCGGATGATGCTTTTTCATCGGCTTTATTTGGCTTTTCAGCTGCCATGAGCTTTTCTCCTTTTAATCGAACGGTGAGGGCTGATCCCCCACCATTTGGTGGCCCAGAAGGTACGGAACTTCACCGACGGCCTACGAGCGTTATAGAGACGCTGTGGGCGGAAGAGTGAGACCGCTCTGGTTGTGCACGGTCATTGCTGACCATGGAAAATGGTAGTCGAACATCTGTTCGAATACCACCTTAGACACGCCAAGAATCTAGAGCCCACCACCGACAAATGCGGTGGGCTGGCGACCATACTCACGCACGTGTTGATCCTTCTGCCGCCCTCTGAGAAGAAGGTGGAAACCGCAAAGCCCACAGTGGCGATGAGCGTGTATTCAGGGGTTCTCTATCAAGCCCTTGGGTGGGCGACGCTCTCCCCCGCTGCCAAGAAACGTGGCGAGACCGCCCTGGCGATCATCAGCGCAAAGTATGGAGTTGTCCGCCCATCCTCAAAGATAGAAAGCTATAAAGAGAAGATCAATAACAAGGTGATGGGGCCAGTTATCTCACTAGTCCTCGATCAGGTGAAGACGCCGTTGATTGTGGATTGCCGATCATCGACTTATAAGACAGCATGGAAGGCGCCGATTGAAATCACCGTTGAAATCAAGGTATCGACCGTAGTCGATGGCGTCCGTACCGTCATCACACATATGTCGAAGAAGACTCGCGGAGAAATTGCCCGTTGGTTATTGCAATCACGGTCGATTCCAAAAACCCCAGAAGATCTCTATGCGATTGTCTCGGAGAAATATCCATGCGCACTCACGCCATCTAATGGCATAGATCCCTGGGTATTAGAGGTTATCGCTGTTTAGCAGTTTCGACCGGGCATTGGCGACAGACCGCTCGCCAAATTTCATCTGCCTCTAGACCAGCCTTAAGCGCCTCGTTAACTGTCCTACTTCCGAGTTCGCTAATTGCAATATCTTCTGAAAATGATGGCGCCCATTGCTCGCCAAATGAGAGAACGAGCCGTTCACGTAGATCCGAAATTCTCATTATTTTCCAAATTTAAAAGAGCGTATTGGAAGCCAGATGCAGCGCTTGTTCGCGCGATTGTTGAGCAGTGATTGGTTGCATCACTTGACCCAATAACCAGCGCATCGCAATACCTGTGCCCGCCTCTGACTTAGTGGCCCCGAAGATAATCTTTGCAATAGTGATGTAGTGCTCGGATGCAGTGTTAGTCATCGCCGCAACAAGTAAATCTGCATCATGCAATCGCATCGCTGCCAGTGCTGAATCATTTGAGATAGAGAGGGATAAAGATTCGAGAGCATCGGCTGGTGTACCTGCTGTGCGTGCCAACTCTGCAAGACGCTCAACCTCTGATGCAACAAGTGCAGCGAGAACCGCTTCTTTATCTCGAAAGTGGTTATATAGCGTTGCTCGTGAGACTTCAGAGTGATCTGCGATTTCAATCATCGATAGCCCTGAAATTCCAGAGCGCGCAATGAGCGCTTTTGTGCCCTCAAGTATTGCCGCCTCTGTGCGGCGATGGACTCCTGCTTGAAGGGAATATTTAGGCTGCATCGACAACGACGAGTGTTGCAGTTTCTGCAGCTGAAATCTCATGGGTAACTTCACGCATCAATGACCCGAGAGTTAATCCGAGCGCTTCGCAGATCGAATTGAGAAGTTCGGAGGATGCTTCCTTCTGACCGCGTTCAACTTCTGAGAGATAACCGAGTGAGACTCGTGCATCACGTGCGACATCTCGAAGTGTGCGAGATTGCTCAGTGCGAGCATGGCGAAGGGCCTGTCCCACAGATTCGCGTAACAAAATCATGGTGCCCTCTCTTTCAATATCTCTTCTATATCTCGTACTTACGTGGTTCGATAGCTAAGGATACGGGCAAATGTCCCAATCGCGCTGGATATAGCGCCAGAACGTACCGCCTCTCGGTCGCTATCGAGCTGTAATTGAAGGGTCTGATTGATTGGCCCACGGATTGAAATCCAGACTGTTCCGGCAGGAATGCCCTGATAGTCACCCGGTCCGGCGATGCCGGTTGTGGCAATCCCCCAGGTTGTACCGAACTTTTCACGCGCTGCATCAGCCATTGCATTGGCGACTTCTTCGCTCACAACTGAATACTGATCAATGAGCGCTGAATCAACGCCGAGAATATTTACTTTGACCTCATTTGTGTAGGCGATGATTCCACCTAAGAAAACTTCGGAGGCGCCTGGTGTAAATGTCAGTGCATGGCCAAGTCCGCCCGCCGTCAACGATTCTGCAACAGCTACCGTTTCGCCGCGATCTACAAGATAGGCAACAACGGTATTTGCATGTCCTCGTGTTGGCATGGGTGCAATCTACTCTCGCCAGATGTGTCGGCGCTAGCCCTCAAGAATTTCTCGTGCGCGTGATTCTGCCTCACTTGCAGAACGTGCCGATAGCGCAGCTTGCGCTGCTCTCTCGCACGTGTCGAGATCGATCGATGCTAAGAAGCCTCGAACTTCTGCAAGAGCGCTCGGCGCCATGGATAGCGATGAAACACCGAGTCCAACAAGTACCGCCGCAAGAAGTGAGTTTGCTGCCGCTTCCCCGCAGACTCCAACTGGTTTTGAAATCTTTGCCGCTGAATCTGAGGCGATTGAAATTGCTCGTAGTACCGCTGGATGCCATGCAGTCGTCATATCCGACAATCGCGAATCCATTCGATCTGATGCCATTACATATTGAGTTAAATCATTGGTACCAAAGGAACCGAACTCAACTTCTGCCAGAACATGGTCTGCGTGAAGTGCAGCAGCAGGAGTCTCAATCATGACACCAGGCATCAGCATTCCAAGTTTGCGTACTCGACCTGCAAAATCGCGAGCTTCATCAGGAGTGTTGACCATAGGTGCCATTACCCATAGCTTCACATCCTTGCCAGCGGCTGCTTCTGCTAGCGCCTCAAGTTGGCGATTGATGACATCATTACTCGTGCGAGTAAGTCGCCATCCGCGAACACCAAGCGCCGGATTTTCTTCATGGATTGCATTGATATACGGCACCGGCTTATCGCTGCCGGCATCAAGTGTGCGGATTACAACCTTCTTGCCAGCCATAAGTTGAAAGACCTCTGAATACAGCTTTACCTGCTCGCCAACAGTTGGTTCGATGTGAGAATCGAGAAAGAGAAGTTCGGTGCGGAACAAGCCAATGCCCTCTGCCCCTACCTTTACCGCCGCTCGAACATCATCAATGGTTCCGGCATTTCCTAACAGTTGAATTGAAGTTCCATCACTTAGTCGACCCGGTCCAGTAATAGAATCTGCCCGCGCCTTTATCTTTAACTCTTTTTCGGTACGAGTTGCAATCTCATCCTGCAAAGGATCGACAATCACATCACCATTTCGACCATCAACCAGCACAACAGCGCCATCTACTAGTTGCATTACTCCTTCGCAACCCACAATCGCTGGAATTCCGAGTCCGCGAGCAACGATCGCAGTATGGCTAGTTGCACCGCCACGAGAGCAGAGAAGGGCAAGGGCAAATTTAAGATTGAGCGCTGCAGTATCTGCAGGGGTCAAATCTTCTGCAACAACGACTGTTGGCTCGGTCAGAGTTAATCCAGCACTTTCGATTCCCGCCAACTTATTGATAAGGCGGCTCTGAATCTCATCGATATCGCTAACGCGTTCGGCAAAATATCCACCGAGGGCGAGAAGTTGTTCCTTAAAGCCACCAAATGCTTCTTCAACGATCGGACGAACATCGAAGGCAACACCTTCTGTAATTGCACCTTCAAGAACTTCAATCACTGATGGATCTCGCGCCATCATCGCCTGCGCGCCAAGAACTTCTTTAGCAACTTCTAATTCAATAGATTCGGCGCTTTTATCGAGATCGGTGGCGACGGATTCGAGCGCCTTCAAGACCTGATCGATATCTGCAGGTACTGGCCCGGAAGCTTTTTCAGCTAAGACTTTACGAATTGGTCCAACAACTACACCTGGTGAAACACCAATACCTTTAAACATAAGAAGTTATGCGTCGTGATCTGTCGCGATAATCTCGACGATTGAAGCGAGAACTGAGTCAGAATTATCTCCATCTGCAACAGTGACTTCGATGGAATCACCATTCTTAACGCCGAGAGCTAAGACAGAGAGAAGTGATGCGGCATTGACCGCCTTCTCGCCAGGACGACCAATAGAGACCGCAACACCAGCAGTTGATGCGGCCTTAACGAGCAACGATGCTGGGCGGGCATGAAGTCCAACCTTGCTACCTACTGCAACTATTTGGCTTGGCATAACTTCTCCTTAAGTTCGAGCTCGATGGCGATACTCTACTGAAAAAATCTGCAATTATAAAAAAGAGAGGCCCCCAAGTCTCCTTGAGGGCCTCTCTTGCTATTACTGATGGGTTTATTAAGCAGCAGCCTTTGCGCCGATACCCTTTGCAACTACAACTGCAGCAGCTGTAATTACTGTTCCAATCACAATTGCGAGAACGTATGTTCCAACTCCACCAACGAGTGGGAATACAGCAATACCGCCGTGTGGTGCACGGAGTGTGTTACCGAATGCCTCTACGAGTCCACCTGTTACAGCAGAACCGACCATGATTGATGGGATAACGCGTGCAGGGTCAGCAGCTGCGAATGGGATCGCACCTTCTGTGATGAATGATGCACCAAGCACCCATGCAGCCTTACCGTTTTCGCGTTCTGCATCTGTAAAGAGGCTCTTACGAACTACAGTTGCAAGTGCGAGACCAAGTGGAGGTGTCATACCAGCAGCCATTACAGCAGCCATATGTGTAAGACCAGCACCTGTTGTTGATGTACCTGCTGCTGTAAGTCCTGCAACACCGAATGTGTATGCAACCTTATTTACAGGTCCACCCATATCGAATGCCATCATGAGACCGATAACAACACCGAGGAGAATCGCAGATCCACCACCGAGGCTCTGGAGCCAGTTGTTTGCACCCTTGTTGAGTGGTGTAACGATGTTCTTCACACCGAAGTACATCACCGCAAGCGTGACGATTACCGAAATGAGTGGGTTGACCACGATAGGCATGATTGAACGGACTGCAGCAGGAACGTTCCATGTTGAAATCCAGTTAGCGATATAACCAGCTACAAGACCACCGACCATTGCGCCGAGGAAGCCTGAACCGATTGAGCCAGCAACAGCACCAGCAGCGAATCCTGGTACAAGACCTGGACGATCTGCGATTGCATATGCGATGTAACCAGCAAGAGCTGGGAGCAAGAAGCCCCAAGGAGCCATTGCGAGTCCGAAGAAGAATGCACCGATACGGACGCGTGGATCAAGTGAAGCACCTGATGCATCTGTGCCATCGAGAGCATTCTGAACACCAAGGCCAGTAAAGCCAGTTGGGTCTCCAGAGATCATAAAGCCAAGAGCGATAAGAATACCGCCCGCTGTAACGAACGGAATCATGTAGCTGACGCCGGTCATTAAGTAACGACGAATGTTAGAACCAGAACTCACGGAAGTTCCTTTCTTTCATAACCTTCACAGCCATTGCGAAGGGACTTGCATATTCATTACTTATTCAGTTGTGTGCTTTATTTCTTCCCATCAGAGCTCAATCTTGCAAGCTATTGAGTTCTGATAGAAACCTATGCCGACGCTAGCGCCTCCGCCTGTTCGATCAATCCGGCAGCGTTCTTAATCGCTTCCTTCGGAATTGATTTCACAATTTTGCATCCATCAAAACGGTCTTCATCACGGACGCGGACATCGTTGGCGAAGATGATTGCATCAGCTGAAGCGATGACATCTGCAGGAGTTGGCTTATATCCGCCAGCGCCTTGGGTCTCAATTACCATCTCATGGCCCTTGGCCTTACCTGCGCGATCGAGCGCTTCTGCAGCCATGAATGTGTGTGCGATACCTGTAGCACAAGAAGTGACGACAACGAACTTCATTATTTATCTCCTGAGTTGAGTAATTGAACGAGCGCGGATTTTGAATCTGAAGTACGTAGACCAGCTGTGAACTCTGGATCCATCATGCGACGTGCCAAGCTTGAGAGGATTTCAATATGTTGATCTCCGGCCTCATTAGGAACCAAAATCATAAAGAGAACTTGTGCAGGATCTTCCTCTGGATCAAAGATCACACCAGAGGTACGTGCCACGACAACTGCAGCCTCAGTAACTCCCGAACTTCGCGCGTGTGGAATTGCAATCCCATCGATTTGCGGAGTACCCATCTCATCTCGCGCGATTACATCTGCGGCGATCTGCGCTGCATCGTGGCCGCGACCAGCGGCGACTGCCACCTGCGCCATCTGCTTAATCGCATCGACCTTATCGACCGCGACCAAATCTAGGATGATGAGATCCTCGCTAAAAACTGATCCGGTTGATACTGACATTTTCTTACGCCTCCACTAAGACACGAGCGCGATCAAAATCTTCGCGCGTGCGCACTGTTACTGCTCCAGCTTGTGCGGGAGTAGGAATTGATGTTCCTGGAAGAGGAACTGATGCTGCCGACCAGGCGATCGCGCTTTCCAGCGCCTTAATATCTGTTCCGGCTGCGATAAAGATGCCGAGCAAAATATCGCCTGCACCTACTGGAGTTCCGGAAACTTTCTCAACTGGTTCGCAATGTGTTGCACTATTAGCAGTGATGAGGAGCGCACCATCTGCCCCCATACTGCAGAGAACTGTTGAGACTCCCCCGGCGATTACTTCTCGAGCCGCATCGATAACTTCCGAAATCGTAGTGAGCGGACGGCCAACCAGTTCTGATAATTCATCGTGATTTGGCTTGATGAGATCTACAACACCAGCCTGCACTGAAGCGGTTAGCTCTGCGCCTGAGGTGTCGACCGCAACGAGTGCACCGTGAGATT
The DNA here is from genome assembly GCA_903954055.1 of uncultured Actinomycetes bacterium. Classification (GTDB taxonomy): domain Bacteria; phylum Actinomycetota; class Actinomycetes; order Nanopelagicales; family Nanopelagicaceae; genus Planktophila. The sequence goes on from CAJBMC010000138.1 coordinate 12,286, forward strand.
TTACAAAGCTCGCTAATTCGGCATACGCATCTGATGAGAGACCTGGATTGAGACGGCCTGCAAAGAGAACCCAATTGCCTTTCAGCGGAAGTGAGCTGAGCGCCTTCTTGACCTCTTCTAGCTCAGCTTTACCGAGCGCGCCACCAGGTTCATTGATCTTTGTCACTGTTCCATCTGATTCAACAATTGTCATATTGCTTCGAATTGAATCGCCAAAGGAGATGACGGTATGTGCAATTCCAGCTTTATCGAGTTCACGGCTCATCCAAGATTCACCGAGTTTTCCGCCGATGAAGAGAGCATGGGTTTCGCCTCCGAAGGCGTGAACTGCGCGAGAGACGTTGACGCCTTTGCCCGCCGGCTGAAGAGTGATCTGTGAGGCCCGATTAATCTCTCCAACGCTAAGAGAAGGGAGGGTGACTGTGCGATCAATACTTGGATTGAGCGTCACGGTAAGCACCGACATCCCCAAGCTACCCTCTTCTCTCATTGCGCACAGAGGCGCTAATAGGAAAAGTAAAGCGGGTGGGGTATCCCTTTGTCCGATTCTTTGGGTAAAAAATAGATATCTTTTTTTGTGGAAATGAAAAAATTACGCGTGACTGGTCAGTAACTTATTTATTGGACCGGTTTTGATTCCATTTAACTATGTAATCCACGCCGCTGTAAATCGTTAAAAAAACAGCGACCCCCATAAAGATATCGCGCAGCAGGTGGAGCGACTCTGGGAGTGGGAGCATGTAGAAGCCCACTCCAAAACTCTGCATCATGGTCTTGAGCTTTCCACCTGTGCTCGCGGGAATCACTCCATCGCGGATAACTACGAGGCGGAATATTGTGATTCCGATTTCTCGAATCATGATGACGACAACAATCCACCATGGAAATCGATGAAGAATTGCAAGCGAGATCATCGCTGAGCCAATGAGCGCTTTATCTGCAACTGGATCCAGGAATGCACCTAGAGGTGTTGTGCGATTGCTCTTACGAGCCCAATGCCCATCGAGGATATCTGTCAATCCAAGGATGAAGAAAATTAACCAGGCAAGACATTGCCAGCTACTCGAAGGGCTATGAAAAATTGTCCAAACACCTACAGGGATTAAGGCGATGCGGAAAAATGTAAGCCAATTTGGAGTTACTTCCAGAGCCATTACAAGGGCCTCGCGACTAAATCTGCACCCATTGAATCGATGACAACTGCATCTACATAATCTCCAGCTGCGAAATTTGTTCCGATAAATGTTGTGGTTCCATCTACCTCTGGCCCCTGATGTGCCGCTCGTCCTTCCTGAAGTTCGGTATCTTCAATGAGGACTCGAATATTTTCACCGATACGTGCTTGAGCTCGAGCTGAAACCATCTCATCCGCTAAACGCGAGAGTGCTTCGACTCGTTCTTTAATGACTTCTTCTTCTAACTTATCGGAGTGATCAAGCGCTTCCGTGTTGTCCTCATCTGAATACCCAAAAACGCCGATTGCATCGAGCTTTGCCTGCGCAACAAAATTCGCAAGGTCATTGAAATCATCTTCAGTTTCACCTGGAAAACCGACAATAAAATTGGAGCGAATTCCAGCCTCAGGCGAGAGCGCTCTAATCTGATTAATGAGGTGGAGAAATTTTTCTGAATCTCCAAATCGACGCATACGTCGCAAGACCGAAGCGCTTGTATGCTGAAATGAAAGATCAAAGTATGGTGCAACCTTCTCGGTCTCAATCATCGCCTGCAAGAGCGATGGGCGAACTTCGGCAGGTTGGAGGTAAGAAAGTCGTACTCGTTCAACGCCAGGAATCTCACCAAATTGATGCAGTATCTTCTCCATTAAACGAAGATCACCTAAATCTTTTCCATAAGAGGTTGTGTTCTCACTGACCAGAAATAGTTCTGAGACTCCGTGCTGAGCTAGCCATGAAGCCTCTTCGAGGATTTCATCTGCAGGTCGCGATACAAATGAGCCACGGAAATATGGAATAGCGCAGAATGAACAGCGTCGGTCGCATCCTGATGCAATCTTCAGTGGCGCCCACGGCGCATTACCTAACCGCTTCCGAAAGAGCGATCCACCAGCGCCAAGGTTGGAGGTATGTTCGGCATCACGAACTTCACGTCGAACTTCTGCACGCGAAACCGGGGAGATGGGCAGAAGAGCGCGGCGATCTTGTGGTGTGTGCGAGATATGAGAGTTGCCAGCGAGAATTGATTGAAGTTTCGCTGAGATATCTTGGTAATCGTCAAAACCTAGAATTGCATCGGCCTCAGGTAGCGCCTCTGCTAACTCTTTCCCGTAGCGCTCTGCCATGCACCCAACCGCGACAACTGCTTTCGTTGTTCCGTGTCCTTTGAGGGAGTTTGCTTCCAGTAGCGCATCGACTGAATCTTTCTTTGCGGACTCAATAAATCCACAAGTGTTAACGACTGCAACCTCTGCCGAATCAACATCGTCGACGAGAGTCCAACCTTCGGCTGCTAGTCGGCCGGCAAGTTCTTCAGAGTCGACTTCACTGCGCGCACAACCCATTGTGACAATTGCGACCGTGCGAGACATGGGGTGATACTACAGGCTTAGCGGAAGGTGCGACGTACTTCCTGATTCTGACCACCCAGTGGTGGCAATAACTTTCCATTAACTGTGACATCAAGACCTGCTGGGTTGCTGAAATAGATAGCTATCGAAGTCTTTGCTTCAAAACTCTTACTTTCACCTTGAAAGATCGATCCCTTATCAACATGTTGACCGTCAACAACGATATCTATCTGTGAACTTCCCCGTGCAGCAGCGATTGTCATCTTTACACCATTTGTTGCTGCTGCCGTCGTATTTGAAGCTGCCTCTGATGGAGATGGCGAAGAAGATGCAGATGATGAGGAAGATGACTTTGGAGAGGTAGATGTATTAGCTGCATTAGATGGTGATGCAGTCGGCGCCGGCGCCGCGCTCTCTGATGCTGTGGCGGTTGGTTTAGACGAAGTTGAGCTATTGACATTGCTAATGACAATTTGAACAACAGCCAAGACGAGAATAATAACGAGTGATGCCATGGCTGGAACCTTCCAGGACATCCGCTTCTTTTCGTGAGGGACTCGAGCCACATTATTTTCAACCAGCATCTCATTAATGCTGCGGCTCTCCGCTGAATGTTCAGCGTTATACATTTCAACAAGTTGAGATGGTTCTAAGCCAATCTTCGGAGCAATGTTGCGTAGATGACCACGGGCATAGATATCTCCACCGCAATGCGAGAAGTTATTTTTCTCCATCTCGCCGAGAAGACCTGCGCGAACGCTCGTCATTGAAGCCAGATCATCTAATGAGAGACCAGCAGAGATGCGTGCGTTGTGGAGCACCTCTCCTAGATTCATATGACCTCACTCATTAGATTTAAAATCGCGGCAATTTCCTGCTCTGATTTTACCTACTGGCTCCCGTATTAACTAGCCATGAGATGAACTCGAGGCGAAATCACCCCTATAACTAATCGAAGTCAGTAGTCGCGGAGCGTGGCGAGCACAGAATCGAGCTCTTCGCTGGTGACAAGTACGACGCGTGCCTTCGAACCCTCAGACGGCCCCACGATTCCACGAGACTCCATCAAGTCCATCAGGCGACCCGCTTTTGCGAAACCGACTCGCAACTTTCGCTGCAACATTGAGGTAGATCCAAATTGTGTACCGACAACTAACTCAACTGCCTGGCAGAGAAGATCTAAATCATCCCCAATCTCTTTATCAATCGACTTTGAAGATTGCGGTGCCACAGTGACATCGTCGCGGTAACGAGGCTTCAACTGTTTCTTCACATGATTTGTTACTGCTTCAATTTCACGTTCGGATACGTAGGCGCCTTGAATTCGAATCGCTCGACTTGCTCCCATTGGAATGAAGAGTCCATCTCCCTGACCAATGAGTTTCTCTGCACCTGGTGAATCCAAAATAACTCGACTATCTGCAAGTGAAGATGTCGCAAATGAAAGACGTGAGGGAACATTTGCCTTAATCAAACCAGTAACAACATCGACTGAAGGGCGCTGGGTAGCGAGCACTAAGTGGATTCCTGCAGATCGCGCGAGCTGTGTAATTCGCACAACTGACTCTTCTACTTCACGCGCTGCAACCATCATTAAATCTGCAAGTTCATCAATGACCACAAGGAGATATGGGTAAGGCTCGAGGACGCGATCTGATCCTGGAGGAGCAACTACCTTGCCGGCGCGAACCGCCTTATTGAAATCATCGATATGTCTAAATCCAAAATTAGCCAAATCTTCGTAGCGCAGATCCATTTCACGCACTACCCAAGTGAGGGCATCTGCAGCCTTCTTTGGATTGGTAATAATTGGAGTGATGAGGTGAGGAATTCCCTCATAAGCGGTGAGTTCGACTCGCTTTGGATCAATCAAAATAAGTCTGACCTCATCTGGCGTCGCACGCATCATGATTGATGTGATCATCGCATTAATCATCGAAGACTTTCCAGCACCTGTCGCACCTGCAACTAAGAGGTGCGGCATCTTTGCCAGATTTGCACAGACAAAATTACCTTCAACATCTTTACCAAGGGCAACCAACATTGGATGGTGATCTTGGCCAGCAACGCTAGAGCGCATTACATCACCTAGTGCCACAATCTCTCGGTCTGTGTTAGGGATTTCAATTCCGACTGCAGATTTACCTGGAATCGGCGAAAGAATACGTACCTCACTGCTGGCAACTGCATAGGAGATATTTTTAGAGAGCGCCGTGATGCGCTCTACCTTTACCGCGTTACCGAGTTCGACCTCATAGCGAGTAACAGTCGGCCCGCGCATAAATCCGGTGACTTGAGCATCGATATCAAATTGCTTGAAGACTTCAGTCAGCGATGCGACGACAGTGTCATTCGCCTTGCTCTTTCCCTTTGAAGCCGGGCCAACTTTCAATAAATCTTGAGATGGAAGTTCATATTTGGAATCACCAGTGAGCAGAAGCTGTTCAGGATGGCGATTTGCCTTTGGCGCTTCCTTTAATTGATTTTCAAGTGGTTTAGGAACTTCCACGGTGAATTCTTGATCGAACTCAGCCTCTTCCAACTCTTCTTCTTCAGCTTCATCTTCATTCCAGGCTACGACTGGCGATTCGAAAGGTGGCGTATCGGTGATTTCAAATTCAACCTCTTGGCGAACTGGTTTCTTCGACCATAGCCAGGCGAGAATTACCTTGGCGCGGGTAAGCACTTCAGAGAATGGAGTCGATGTCGTAATCAGTACGCCGAAGATAAAGAGCGCAATCAGGAATGGGTAAGCAAGTAGCGATGACATAACTGCGACCAATGGCTTTGCGATGTAATAGCCGAGCAAGCCGCCGCCTTCTCGAATCGCTGTCGCACCTTGCGGGTTGGAGGCGCCGAGTGATCCGTTGAAGAGGTGCGCCAGACCAGTAGCGCTGATAATAAGAGTGATGAGTCCAACTGTGATTCGGCCAGTCCCCTGCTTATCATCTGGCTTGCGAAAGATTCGGATTGCAAAATAAATAAGTGCGACTGGAATAACGGTTGCAATTGAACCAAGTGCTCCGTATAAGAATGAGTAGACATTGCGACCGAGAAAATTATCGGACTTCATCCAGGTGCCGGTAACTGAAATCAGCGAGAGTAAGAAGAGGAATAACGCTCCACCGTCACGATGGTGTTCGGGATCTAAATCGTGGGCGCTTCTGGCAACAAATCGAATTGATGAGCCGAGAGTCTTTGCGATGAGGCGCCAGGCTGCCGCAAGTCCAGAGGCAATGAGCGGTAGAACACCACTCTTCTTGCCGCTCTTCTTTACAGCGCGTTTTTTCTTAGCCACACGCTCAATCTTAGGTGGAGCCAATAAATCTGAGAGGGAAGGCGCGCCGTCTCTAGACTTCTATGACGACTGGAACAATCATCGGCTTTCTCCGATGTTTCTGTCCCACCCAAGAGCCGATGGTCCGACGAACTACCTGCGAAAGCTGGTGCGTTCCATTCGTTCCTCCAGCAACTGCATGTGCCAACGCTTTTTCAATATCTCCTCGAACTTCATCGAAGAGTGCTTCATCTTCATTGAAACCTCGTGCGTGAATATCAGGTCCTGCGACAATCTTTCCGCTCTGTGAATCGATGACAACAATGACGGAGATGAAACCTTCTTCACCGAGAATTCGCCGATCTTTGAGTGAATCTTCAGTGATGTCACCGATGCTCTGACCATCCACATAGACAAAGCCAACCGGAATTGCGCCAGCAACCTCTGCAACACGATCCACAAGATCAATCACAATTCCATTTTCAGCGATAAAGGTATTTTCGCGTGGCACTCCGGCTTGAATCGCAAGTTCCGCATTAGCTTTCAGATGTCGCCACTCACCATGAATTGGCATCGCATACTTTGGCTTGACGATGTTGTAGCAGTAGAGCAACTCCCCCGCCGCCGCATGTCCCGAGACGTGGACGAGCGCATTAGCTTTGTGGACTACCTTCGCGCCAAATCTGGTGAGCTCATTGATAATGCGGTAGACCGAATTTTCATTTCCGGGAATCAGCGAAGATGCCAGAATGACGGTATCGCCTTGTCCGACTCTAATTTGGTGGTCTCCATTAGCCATCCGCGAAAGTGCAGCCATAGGTTCGCCCTGCGAACCAGTTGATATAAGTACAACGTTATCGCCCCAATTATCAAGATCTTTTAACTCAATGACAGCGCCAGCTGGAACGTTGAGGTAACCCATATCTTCCGCAATCTTCATATTGCGAACCATCGAACGACCAATAAAACAGACTTTACGATCATTTTCGTGGGCGACATCAATGACCTGTTGGACTCGGTGAACATGAGAAGAGAAAGAAGCGACTATTACTCGCTTCTTAGTTGTTGCGATAACTCGATGGAGGGCAGGCATGATCTCGCGCTCGGATGGTGTAAATCCTGGGATATCTGCATTCGTTGAATCGGCGAGAAAGATATCAACCCCTTCATCGCCGAGGCGAGCAAAGCTCGCTAAATCCGTGGTGCGGCCATCGAGCGGCAATTGGTCCATCTTAAAATCGCCAGTAGCGAGAACCATGCCGGCCTTGGTGCGAATGGCAACTGCAAGTGCATCAGGGATTGAGTGATTTACCGCAATGCATTCGAGATCAAAGCCTTCAAGTTTAAATCGATCACCTTCGCGAACTTCATGTGCAATTGGTCCGATTCGGTGTTCTTTGAGTTTGGCGGTAATAAGGGCGATAGTAAGTGGTGAACCATAGAGCGGAATATCAATTCGCTCTCGTAATAAATATGGGACTGCGCCAATGTGGTCTTCATGACCATGTGTTAAAAATATTCCAACGACATCATCTAGTCGATTGCGGATGTAGCTAAAGTCCGGCAGGATCAGATCGATTCCTGGTTGATTATCTTCCGGAAAGAGAACGCCACAATCGACAATCAATAGCTTGCCATCGGTTTCAAAGACCGTCATATTGCGACCGATCTCTGAGATTCCACCAAGTGCAACTATGCGCAATCCACCGGCTGCTAGCTTGGACGGGGTACCTAAATTCGGATGTGGATGTTGAGTCATTAAGTAATTAATCCGAATCGAAACTAATTCTGGAGCGCGACGCCACCAGCGATGAGATCTTTGCGCAATTGCTCGATCTGTTCTGGTGTGGCATCGACGAGAGGAAGACGAGTGGTGCCGCCGGGAAGTCCCATGAGTCCCATTGCAGCTTTAGTCAGAATCGCACCTTGAGTGCGGAATGTTCCAGTAAATACTGGGAGAAGTTTCTGGTGAATTTTCAGAGCCGTTGCAGCATCGCCAGCAAACCATGAATCGAGCATCGCCTTGAGATCTTTACCAACAGTATGGCCACAGACCGATACAAACCCCACGGCACCAACTGCAAGAAGTGGCAGGTTGAGAATGTCATCACCAGAATAAACCGGGATTCCGCAACGCTTAATCACCCAAGAGGTGCTTGCATTATTACCTTTCGCATCCTTAAGAGCGACAATATTTTCTACGCTATCAAAGAGGCGACAGATGGTGTCATTCTCAATTTCGATCCCGGTACGTCCTGGGATGTCATACATCATGATTGGTAAATCTGTTGCAGCAGCAACGGCACGGAAATGCGCCTCAACGCCTGCTTGTGGTGGCTTGTTGTAATAAGGAACAACTACGAGAAGTCCATCTGCGCCCGCTTCTTGTGAACGCTTTGCTTGCTCGACTGTGTATGCGGTTTCATTGTCACCAGCGCCAGAGAGAACTTTGATATGTGGTCCAACCACGCTCTTTACGATTCGGATGATCTCGAGTTTTTCAGAAGATTTTGTTGTTGGCGCCTCGCCTGTGGTGCCATTGACCGCGATTCCATCGTGACCGTTATCAACGAGATGTTGAGCAAGCTTTGCAACGCCATCCCAATCTATCGACCCATCCTTATTAAAAGGGGTCACCATTGCGGTGAGGAGTCGGCCAAATGGTGCGTTGATACTCATCTACGAATCTTATCCCTTATGGCGCAACGCGACCAGATTTTTCGAAGGCCGCATAGGTAAGAGGCATCAATTTCGCAAATTCTGCCTCCATCTTCTCTGCAACCATCTCGATTTCACGTTGAGGGTAGCTTGGGAAGTGTGATCCTGCGCGAGATGTTCGAAGTGAGAGAAAATTCATCAACGCACGGGCATTCATAGTTACATACATCGATGAATATGTAGCAACTGGAAGGACGGCACGCGCGACTTCACGAGCGATGCCAGCATCAAGCATCTTCTTATATGAATCGTAGGCAACAAGATAAGCATCTTTCATCGCAGCAACAGTGACGTTTAATTGCTCATCGGTTCCAGGAATGAATTCGTAGGCGCCAGTCTTGCCAATTTGAATGAGGTTGCGATCTTTATTAGGGATGTAGAAGACCGGCTTTAATTCGCGATAGCGCCCAGATTCTTCATTGTAAGAAGCGATGCGATGGCGCATAAATTCGCGGAAGACAAAGATTGGGGCAGAGATAAAGAATGTCATCGATGTGTGTTCGAATGGAGATCCGTGACGTTCGCGCGCCAAGTAATTAATCAAACCAGCCGAACGCGCTGGATCTTCACCGATCTCATCCATCGACTGCTCGCCAGCTGTCGACACCCGGGCAGCCCAGATAACATCGGCATCGCTTGCACTCGCTTTAATGAGCTCGACCGATACATCGTCGCGGAAAATGATCTCTTCGTGAGTGCTTGATTCAGACATGGTGGCACCTTATCGAGCCTCCCCCCATCCGCCGGGGTATCTATGGGGCAGAATGTCCGCGTGTCCAGAGTGAACCGCACCACCGCAGCCGCATCCTTTAGCGTCTCGTTCACAGTTGGCCTCTACGGAATCGCCTTCGGAGCCGCCGGAATCGCCGCAGGATTTTCACTCTTGCAAACGTGCGCGCTCTCGCTCCTGACATTTTCTGGAGCTTCGCAATTTGCAGTAGTTGGAGTACTCGGAGCTGGCGGCACTGCAATCTCTGGAATCACAACTGCATCACTTCTTGGATTCCGTAATGCTCTCTATGGATTACGAATGGCTCCGATAGTAAGGATCAAAGGCTGGCGACGAATCGTCGGTGCACAAATCACTATCGATGAATCAACAGGAGTATCACTCGGTCAATCCGAACTTGGCGATAGAGCAATGCGAGAAGGTTTCTGGCTCACTGGAATCGGTGTCTACATCTTCTGGAATATCTTCACCGTAGTCGGTGCGCTGGGTGCGCAAGCGATGGGAGATCCTGCAGCATGGGGTCTCGATGCAGCAGTGCCGGCAGCATTTCTAGGACTTGTGTGGCCTCGACTTACCAATAAGAATGAACGTGTATTAGCGGTAGCTGCAATGGCGCTCTCGATTTCGTTGACACCATTTGTTGCAGCTGGAATACCAATCATTAGTACTGCGTTGTTGGCCGTTGCCTTTGGATGGAAGGCGCGCGGATGAGCCAAATGTGGATAGCTGTACTTGGCACAAGTGCAATCGCCTTCGCACTGAAGTACTTTGGTCATAGCGTTCCAGAGAAGTACCTCACCAACCCACGCGCACTTCGAATCAATATCTTGATTCCGATCGCGCTCTTAAGCGCTCTGGTTGCGGTGCAAACATTGACGGTAAAGAGCAAGCTGGTGGTAGATCAACGTTTGGCTGGTATGGCAGTTGCGGTCGTTGCGCTTCTATTAAAGGCGCCATTTCCAGTCGTGGTGTTGGGATCAGCTGCAGCAAGTGCGCTGACTTTTCACTACCTCAAATAGATTAGATAATCTTTAAAGCTTCTAGCTTTGCCTTTAAATCGTTATCTGAAGGCTCAGTTAAATGAGTTCCATCTGGAAAGACGATTACGGGAATTGACTTTGCTCCCCCGTTGATTTCGATGACCTTATCGGCTGCGCTGAGATCAGCCTCGACATCGATATGTGTAATCTGAATATCTAAATCTTCGAGAAGTCGCTTTGAGCGGCGGCAATCTCCACACCAATCAGCTCCGTACATTGTGATCTCTGGATGTGATGACATTCTTTTGCTCCTTAGAAATTAAATTACATGAACTTCTCAAGGCCGACGGTCAGCCCTGGATGTGAAGAAATCTGTCGAACTCCCAGCAAGACGCCTGGCATAAAGCCAACACGATCAAGTGAGTCATGGCGAATTGTGAGAGTCTCGCCTAATCCACCAAAGAGAACTTCCTGGTGTGCAATTAAACCGCGAAGACGAACAGAGTGCACTGGCACATCCCCCACTACCGCACCACGCGCGCCCTCGAGTGAAGTCGTTGTTGCATCGGGCATCGCAGCAAGATTTGCCTTCTTGCGAGCATCTGCAATGAGCGCCGCTGTTCGTGCCGCTGTACCGGAAGGAGCATCCACCTTGTTGGGGTGGTGTAGCTCGATGATCTCTGCAGA
>CAJBMC010000139.1 GCA_903954055.1 uncultured Actinomycetes bacterium
GAAGGTTAAATCGCAGCCACCTGTTGCTAAGGAAAATTCAGAACCTTCAATCGCTCCAGCGATAACCGTGGCCCCTGTTTCAGAGGATGCCGATATCGAAGCGTGGCTCAACAAGATCACCGAGAAGGCGGCGCGGACTTCATCCAAGTCAAATAAGGCTTCTGCGAAGAAATCCTCTGCGAAGAAGGCGGCTGTTACCAAAAAGGCGGCCCCGAAGACAACTACTAAACGTAAGTAGTAGGTTAGACTTTTCCCATGAAGATAAAGCTCATTGCCCTTGTCGCAATACTTATTGTCTTCTTTGCCCTCGGTTTTCGCGCGATTCATCCTGAGAATGGCCTACAGAGCGCGATGGGCTCTGCAAAGTCGAGCATCGTTGTTTATAAGCATGCCGGCGAATATGCGATCGGCAGCAAGGTAGTTGTTGAAGTTGCCGGCCAAGGTAAGCAATCTGGCATCGTGAAGTCTGCTACAAAAGATTCAGTAGATGTTGATACTCGCGTTACATTTGTTCGCATCAAGCAGGCAGATGTGTTGGGCAAGCTGATTGTGGTTATTCCATTCTTTGGAACAATCCTCGGCATTGTCGGCCTGTAGTCGCCTCTTCTATTTTTTAAATATTACTGCGGAGATAGAGTAAGTCGCAGCACAATCTGATTTGCCTTCAATAGATTACTTGCACCGAGATCAATTTTGGCGCCATCAAAGTAGGCAATCTGTGCCTTGGTAATTTCAGCGCTAAAGAGAAGTGCGCGGAATTTACCTTCATTCTCGCTCTCTGTCTTTGCGCTGTAGCCACCCACGATTTTGGCGAAGAGGACTTTAGAAGATCGCGGAAGCTTCTCGCCGGCGATAAAGCTATCAATATCTTTTGTGATCTGCGCGGCATCAAATTTATCGTATGCAATATTGAGGCCTTTGACGTAATTTCCGCCGGCAATGTTTCCGATATTTCCGGTACCAGTCAGCCCGCCACCGAGTGATGGAACAAATGAGATTGTTGCGAGGAAGATAACCATTAAGGCAAGAAACGAGTCGGCAAAGAGCCAACCACCTTGATGGGTTGAATCTTCCTCTTCTCGGCGATGTCGAACTTTACGCACGGCGAGACTTTCGGCTCTTTGGCATAGTCAGTGAGTCATCAAAGGAGAATGAATCTAGAAATGAACTCTGCGCTGGTTGCTTCGGTAGCGTGCGAGATGCTTTCTCGATAATTCGTGAGGCATCTTCAAGATTATTTGTGGCAGCGACAAGACGTGAAATCGCTCCGGCGAGGCTCGCATTCATTGTCACTGTGGTGATCTTGCGCTTATCGTGTAGCGCAGCGTGAATTTCGATTGCTAGAGCGAGGCGTTCTGCATCTATGGCATCTTCGGATTGATTTCTAATCTGATCGGCCGTGTGGCCAACCTGTGAGACATAGAGTGTAAGTCCGATAACCAACAGAACAATCACAAAGTCGAGACGCGCAACATTTCCGATCTTCCACTCATTGGCGAGGATTCCGTAGCCGTTCTGCCAGAAATCGAGGAAGTTAACGACATCTGCGCCATTTTGCTTAATGTATTCAGAGAAGCCGGTGGTTGCTGCGCTCACTGCAGCCCATGTCAGCGCAACTGGAGCAAAGACAAGGACATTTCGAATAACTGTAAAGATACGGACGAGACGAGACTTCGTTTCACCCGCTGAAGTATTTGGGTGGGGGAGATACTCGTTGGGGTTGAGTTCGGCCCAGATGTGAAGGTCTCTCTTATCTGCAATCGCTGCGAGCAGGCCGTTGAGGTAGGGATCGCTCTGAAGTTTATGGCGTGAGATCCACTCTGTAATGGAACCTGCCAGCACATCAATCGGCTGAGCTTTACGCGGCTTACGTGCTGCCATTACTAATCTCCATTCACCCCGGCAACTGACCCAGGTGTTGACCGCGAGTCTAATGCAGTGTGAGCAAAAGGAAAAAGATAGGGTGCGGGCATGAAGAATTTCCGCCTCATTCTCGTATCAATTCTAGTTCTGGCACTCGCCGGCCTCACATTTTTAGGAGTCAAGACTTTGTCCTCATCCGATAACTCAACCACTAGTTCTTCAGCAGGATCACTTCCGACAGTTACAGCTAATGCAGGAGAGGCGCCAACGATTACTGCGCCAACAGGTGCTGCTCCAACTGAGCTGACTACAAAAGATATTATTGTTGGAACCGGTGCCGAGGTACTTCCTACTTCGACCTTGACCGTGCACTACACGCTGATGGCATGGTCCACTGGAAAGATTATTGAGACTTCATGGAGCGGTCAGCCCGCAACATTCCCATTGGCACAAGTAGTTGAGGGATGGCAGAAGGGTCTACCTGGAGCCAAGGTTGGTGGACGTCGCCTACTTATTCTTCCGCCAAATATGGGTTACGGCGCAGCAGGTTCAGGTCCAATTGGTCCCAACGAAACATTGATCTTCGTCGTAGATATCATCGGTGTTTCTTAACTGTTCAGAAGCTTACGCTTTGAACCATCTTTAACTGTTCAGAAGCTTACGCTTTGAACCATCTTTAACTGTTCAGAAGCTTACGCTTTGAACCATATAGTCGTTGCCGGCGGAATCTTTCCATTAACAAGTGGCTGAGTGCTCATCAACAATTCGCCTTGAGGCATTGGATAATTTCCACCCTTAAAGTTTGTAATGCAATTCCATCCATTCGGACGGCTAAAGTGCAGAACATTTTCTCGGGTTGTCTTATGCCAAGTAATTTCTTCGGCGCACTGTAATTCGCGTCGCAGCTTGAGCGCCTTACGGAAAATTTCTAGTGGCGCTTCTGGAACGTTGTTCTCTGCTTCAACTGAATAGCTACCAAACCATTCTGGTTGTGGCAGATGGGGCGTGCCGCTTCCAAATCCAAAGTTTGCACCACTGCGAGTCCAAGGAAGTGGAACACGTGCGCCATCGCGACCCTTAAGCTTCTTATGATTGCGAAGGTATTGAGGATCCTGCACCTGGTCCTCAGGAATATCAGCAACCTCATGAAGTCCAAGTTCATCACCCTGATAAATGTAGGTACACCCTGGGAGCGCCAAGATAAATACATTGGCTGCGACTGAACATTGTGTTCCAATTTCAAAGTCAACTGGGTGAGATGTTCCATTCGAGAGCAACCATAATTCGCGATCAACAACGGGATGCAGACCTTGCTTAGTCGCATAGCGCATCTGGTCGTGATTTCCGAGAGTCCAGGTGGTCGATGAGTTGTTCTTCTTTGCAAGTTCTAAGCTATCCGTAACGCAGTGCTTGAAACTCGCCGAATCAAATGTTGCATCGATAAAACGAAAATCAAAACACTGTCCAAGCGTCTCTTCGCTTGCATATAAAGGAAGTCGACTTGGATGGACATTTGCTTCAGCTACAGCGACGCGTGGTGGGTCATACGAATTGAAGAGTTTGCGCCACGTCTTGTAAACTTCAATTACTTCATTGCGGTCCATCAAAATTCCATTGCCTTCGGTATTTCGTGGCTCTTCATATTCAATGGTGTCACGCATACGAAGTGGCTGAGAGAGATCCTTCTTCAGCCCATGAGCTACATCGATGCGGAATCCATCCACGCCGCGGTCCGCCCAGAACTTAAGTGTCTCTAAGAAGTCAGCTTCAATTTCAGGGTTATCCCAATTCCAATCAGGTTGCTCTGGTGCAAACCAGTGCAGGTACCACTGGTTATTTGTTCCACCCCAGATTGATTCGTGGCTCCATGCCGATGGCGCGAAGTGGGAAGGCCAATCAGTCGGAGGTAATTCGCCATTTGCACCGCGTCCGTCGCGGAAGATATATCGATTACGTTCGGCCGAACCGGGCGCTGCGTTGATTGCATCTTTAAACCATTGGTGGAGATTTGATGAGTGATTTGGAACGATATCTACAAAGACTCGGATCCCAACCTCATGTAGTGCGCTGAGCATCTCATCGAAATCGTCGAGAGTGCCGAGTTTGGGATCGACATTACGGAAGTCATCAACGTCATACCCTCCATCGGCGAGAGCTGAAGGATAGAAGGGAGATAACCAGACCGCATCAAGGCTCAAAGACTGCAGATAATCGACCCGTGAAGTCACACCCTTGAGATCGCCGATTCCATTTCCATCGGTATCTGCAAAGCTGCGTGGGTAGATCTGGTAGATGGCCGCTTGGCGCCACCAATTCTTATCTTTACTCAATGACATACCGCCAGCCTACTGTAGCCACATCCGGGAATTTGAAGGAAATCTAAGAATTACATTTTTCTTAACCCAATCGCAACATATTTTCAGAATTGTTCAGTCATTTACTACTGTTCTCCTATGACTATTCGCCCCGCCACTATTGCAGATACCGAAGAGATGCTCGCACTAATTTATGAGCTAGCCCTCTATGAAAAAGCTCCAGAAGAGGCGAAGGCGACAGCGGAGCAGATCAAGGAAAGTTTCTTCGGCGAAAATCCACAAGTCTTTTGCGAAATTGTAGAAGTTGATGGTGAGATTGCTGGATTTGCAATTTGGTTTCTCAATTATTCAACGTGGTTGGGCAAACACGGAATCTATTTAGAGGATCTTTTCATCCGACCACAATTTCGTGGCAAGGGATTTGGCAAGGCTTTGCTCAAGCATCTTGCCGCAATTTGTGAGAAGCGTGGATACGGTCGTTTTCAATGGTGGGTACTCAATTGGAACGAACCATCTATTGAGTTCTATAAGTCACTTGGCGCTATAGCGATGGATGAATGGACTATCTATCGTGTAAGCGGGGGAGCGCTTACCGAATTAGCCAAACAATAAGGCGCGGAACGACTAAACTCTCTCTATGACGCTGCTTCATGCTCTGGATCTGCTCTCGACCTTTGTCTTCGCCCTTGTAGGTGCGCGCATCGCAGCAGACCGTGGACTTGACTACGGTGGCATCGCATTTATTGCAACAATCGCCTCAATCTCTGGCGGAACCCTGAGAAATGTATTTCTGGGAATAGTTCCGGTCTGGATTGAAGATCCTTGGATTCTTGCATCAATTCTTGCAGCGGTAATTATCACCTTAACTTTGCGCCGTGTTACACATGTTGGAAAAACTTTGTTAATCCTCGACACCTTCGCGCTAGCAACGGCGACTCTTTCCGGAACTCAATTCGCCCATGAGTTAGATGTTCCTTGGTTCTCGTGCATTTTGCTTGGAGTCATCACCGCGGTTACGGGTGGATTATTAAGAGATGTGCTCTGTCAGGTCGAGCCAGTCTTGCTTCACCGTGAAACAATCGGAACGTCAGCTTTGATGGGAGCAAGTACTTTTGTGCTGCTTCATGCATTCGATACACCTGAAATAGCCGCGGTTATAGCCGGCGGAATCGTTGTGGTAGCAACTCGAGTTATCTCGATTCAATTTGATTTGCATCTACCTAAATTTCGAAAGTAATCAATATTGCGCTCAATTCCAGCGTAATTTCTCTTTTAAGCTGCTTCAGGATAAACTTTGCCTACGTTGCAGATGCAACATGTACCACCCAATAACGAGCCTAATTCAGGCTCTTCTTGCGAGTCTTATCAGTACCCTGGTTAACCCACAGAGGTTTTTCCTAATCGAGACGAGCTTGATCACTCGATAGGAAACTTAATAATGACTTTACAAAAGCGTACAGCCGCGCCCGGAAAAGCACGTCGCGAAGCCTCAAAAGGTAAGCCACGTCGTGCCGCAGTAGCAAAGGCGGCTAAGAAAGCTGCACCTGCACCTCGCGCAAAGAGCACTTCAACTTCACCACGTACCGCATCGAAGGCAACTCCACGTAAGAGTGGAGAATTTAAACCTTCTACAAACGTGCGTTACTCAGATCGTGACTCAGTCCCAGCAACTCGTAAAGAGAAGCGTTTAACTGATCGCTCAAAGCTTCGTGCAGCTCGTTTCCAAAAGGAGATTGGCTCAAAGTCTAAGGAGATTGAGGGAGCGCCAAAGGGCAATCCGCGCCAATCTGCATCAGAGCGTGTATTTAATAAGGGCGATAAGCCAAAATCTCGCGCAGCAAAGTTTGTAGCAGAGCGAAATGAACGCCCAGAGCGACGTACACCAGAGCGCACCGAACGCCCTGCACGTTCTTTCGATAAGCCAAAGCGCACATTCGATAAACCAGAGCGGACATCACGTCCAGCCGAGCGCACCGAACGCCCTGCACGTTCATTCGATAAGCCAAAGCGCACATTCGATAAACCAGAGCGGACATCACGTCCAGCCGAGCGCACCGAACGCCCTGCAAAATCTTTCGATAAGCCAAAGCGCGAGTTCGACAAGCCGGCTCGCACATTCGACAAGCCAGCTCGTGATTTTTCAAAGCCGCCACGCGATCGTCGTACTGCGACCGGTCGCAATAGCGAGCCTCATTCATTTTCTAAGGGTCGCGGACGCAATGTTGCCGAAGATTTCGGTGCCGATGATTCTTACATCTCACCAAACCTTGCAGATGCAAATCTCATTGATGCAACCCCGCTCGATGCAGTAGCAAAAACATTCCGCGAACTCGGAGTTCCAGCATCGCTCGACAATGCGCTGAGTGCACAAGGAATCAAGAGCCCGTTTCCTATTCAGGTAGCAACTCTTCCTGATGCGATTGCTGGACATGACATCCTCGGTCGCGGACAGACAGGTTCTGGAAAGACCCTCGCATTTAGCCTTGCATTGTTATCAAATATCGCTGAGAAGCGTGCTAATCCACATAAGCCTTTGGCTTTGATTTTGACTCCAACTCGCGAACTTGCGCAGCAGATTGATGAGGTATTGCTTCCGCTTGCTCGTTCAGTGGGACATGCATCTGTTGTTATCGCTGGTGGAATGTCATACACAAAGCAGATCACTGCAATGCGTAAGGGCACAGCAATCTTGGTTGCAACACCAGGTCGCTTGATTGATCTACTCAACAAGGGTGAAGTCCAGTTGGATCAACTTGAGATTACTGTCCTTGATGAAGCAGATCAGATGGCTGATATGGGCTTCTTGCCAGTAGTTCAAGAGATTCTTGACCAAGCCAAGCAGGGTGGACAGCGTCTACTCTTCTCAGCAACTCTCGACCGTGGCGTTGACGCGCTTGTCCGTCGATACCTGAAGAATCCTAAGACTCACTCATTGCAGAATGACCGTGCATCCGTTTCGACGATGGAGCACTACCTACTCGTGATGGATCCATCTGAAAAGGATGATGTCACAGCAGAGATTGCTGCTCGTAATGGAAAGACGATTCTCTTCGTAAAGACCCAACGCGGTGCAGATCGCCTTGCCGACAAGCTTGCACATGCCGGCGTTGCTGTAGGTGCGCTACACGGTGGAAAGTCACAGGCGGTTCGTACTCGCACACTTGCACTCTTTAAGGAATCAGAGAATGCCGCGCTTGTCGCTACAGATGTGGCAGCACGTGGAATCCACGTTGATGGAATTTCGCTTGTTGTACATGTTGATCCAGCACAAGATCATAAAGATTATCTACACCGTTCAGGACGCACAGCACGCGCTGGCGAATCAGGAACTGTTGTCTCTCTTGCTACTACTCGTCAGCAGAAGTCAGTAAAGGGGCTAACAACTCGTGCAGGTGTCAATCCATCGACTGTTTATGTAAAGCCATCAAGTGAAGAACTTATGCGCGTTACAGGTGCACAGCAACCTTCAGGTATTCCATATGTTCAGCCCGTCGTCGAGCAGCCAAAGCGTGCTCCACGAAAGGGTGGCAGCGGTGGCAGCGGTGGCGGCGGAGGACGCGGTTACCGCGGCAATCGCAGCGGTGGCGGCGGAGGACGCGGTCGTCGCTAATTAAGGCTTAAGTACGATTTTGCCGGTTGTTCCTCGCGCAAGCATTGCGCGATGAGCGCCGGCAGCTTCGTTTAGCGGGTAGGTCGCACCGATAACTGGTTTTAATTTTCCATCTGCAATCAGTGTGAAGAGTTGAGCAATAACATCGCCGAGCATTTCTCGCTTTGCAAAACAATTGGCCAGCCAAAATCCTGAGATTGTCTTTGATCCGTGCATGAGAGAGCTTGGATGAACGACAGTCGGTGCTGTGCGTGAAGCCATTCCGTAGGTGATCAGTCTTCCAAAATCACCGAGAGCTAGCAAGCTCTCATCAAAGGTCTTCCCGCCAACCATCTCGAGAACAATGTCGACGCCCTTTCCGGCGTTAGCTTTACGTAAATCTCCGGAAAGGTCGTGGCTATGTGCATCGACTACTTCATCTGCGCCAAGTGACTTTGCAAGTGCTGCCTTCTCATCAGATGAAGTCACAGCAATTACTTTTGCGCCCCACATCTTCGCCAACTGAATCGCAATTGTTCCAACTCCACCAGCAGCTGCATGGACGACAACAGTTTCTCCAGCGGAAAGGTGACCCATTGTTTTCAAGATGTGCCAGGCAGTTGTGCCTTGCACCATCATGCAGAGTGCTTGTTCATCGCTGACTGCATCAGGGATCGGAAAGAGCATCGCCTTATGTGCGACCGCCTTTTCGGCATAACCACCTGTGGAAGAACTGGCAAGGAAGCGCTTACCTTCGAAAGTTCCAGTTACCTCAAGTCCCGGAATCATCGGCAATTTCTGTGGTGATAGATAGCTGTTCTCTGTCTGATGCGTATCGGCATAGTTGATTCCAATTGCAGTCACATCAAGGAGTACTTCACCTGGACCTGCCACTGGATCTGGAAGTTCTACCAGCTTCATTACATCAGGGCCGCCGAACTCAGTAATTTGAATAGCTTTCATGCCATAACCATATGGCAGAAAAGACTAAACTTCGTGAGGAAGCGGATCTGCAAGGCGGAACCCGACGCTGCGAATAACCGCAATAACTTCTGGACCGCCATTTGCTCGAATTTTTGAGCGAATCCGTGAGGCATGGCTATCGACAATATGGTCAGTGCCGATTCCCTTCATTACTCCAATCGCCTCAAGAATTTGAGTACGCGAAAATACTCGTTGTGGGTTCTCCATGAGTAACTGCAAAAATTGATATTCGGTATTGGTGAGTGCAACGTGAATGGTGCCGATCATGAACGAGTGCTGCGAGAGATCCATCTGTAACGGACCCCAGGTCAGGATATTTGCACGAGGAGCGCGCTGCGATTGGCCGCGCTTAAGCTGCTGAGTGATTCGGGAGGTAAGAATCTTGATATCAATGGGCTTGGTAACGTAATCGTCAGCTCCAGCGCTCATAGCCATTTCTTCGTCGAGAACTTCAGAGCGACTCGTCATTACTAGGAGAGGAACGGTAGATGCAGCGCGAATCCAACGACATACCTCGAGCGCCTGTAGCGGTGCGTGCGCTAGATGAATCAAGATCAGACTGAAATCATGCTGGGAAAATATTTCGCGCGCTTCTAGCGACGATGGAGTGTCATAGACAATAAAGCCCATCAATTCTAAATGTAGGCGAATTGCTAGACGATCGGCCGGATCATCCTCTAGTAGCATCACATTATTAGGAGTAGTAACTGAATCTTTTTCTTCCACGGTGAGCTCCTTAGGGAGTACCTGTATTCACCAATTTTCAAAGGGAGGTTGGTGAGAAAGCTTCGTACTTTGGAGCATCAGAACTTGCAGGAATCCCTGGCAATAAAAACACTCTAGCCCTATATGAATTCTTTGGTGTATATATACGAGAGCTAGCATTCAATTGATAGCTACAAGTAGGGTTCTGCCGTGAAGAAATTGAGATCGAGCGGGTCGGCAATTCTCCTTTTTCTTTCAATCAAGGCGACATCCTTGCTCATCCTTCTATTCGTCTCACATATTCGTGGAATTAGATTCGCTCATATATTTTCGCGCTGGGATGCCCAGTGGTACCGCCGGATTGCCGAAAATGGCTATGGACATATTGTGATTGCCGCCGACGGTCGGCACTTATCAGATTATGCATTCTTTCCGCTCTATCCGATGCTTGAGAGATTAATTCATTCTCTTACCGGAATGAGCTTTATCAGTAGTGGTCTCTTAATCAGCGTCATCTCTTCAATCCTTGCCGTTGTGGCAATCTTCACCGTAGTGAAATCGAGATTCTCAGATCGCTTCGCGCTGATTACCGTCGCTTTATGGACAGCTCTTCCTGTCGGTCTCGTTACAACCCTTGCATATAGCGAGGCGCTCTTTACCGCGCTGGCCGCTTTCTCAATCTTAAAAACTATTGAGAAGAGATGGATTACTGCATCGTTACTTGCAGCTCTCGCTGGATTAACTCGCCCGACCGGATTGGCGGTGGCGCTATCTGTGATTTTCGCAGCAGTACTGCATCTAAAAGAATCAAAGTTTGATTTAAAGGCTTGGTTGGCAATACTGATTGCGCCGCTTGGCTGGCTCTCCTACATGGCATTTGTTGCGAGAAGAGTTGGGTCATGGAACGGCTATTTCTTAATTACCTCGGATTGGGGAAATTCGATTGATGGGGGAGTCTCATTTTTCAAATGGATACTCCATTTCTTCTCATCCGGAAAAGCACTTGAAGGCGTGCTGATAGTCGGAGCCTTGGCAATTCTTATCTATCTCATTGTGGATTTATGGTCCCTAAGAGTGGCGGTTCCGATCCTTATCTATTCTTTAGCAATCGTCGTCTTGGCGCTTATTACCTCTGGATATTTCGGCTCTAAATATCGTTATCTTCTTCCCGTGTTTCCTCTGCTCATGCCATTGTCTAAGAGAATTGCTAGCTTAGAGGGAAAGTTACTCTTATCTCTATTGGTTGCACTCACTCTGACATCTTCATTTATCGGCGCACTCTGGTTAACTGGAAGTGGTCCGCTGTAAAGATGTAATGCCTTAGAATTGAGCTATGAATCTCACTACATGTCTCTGGTTTGATGGACAAGCGCGCGAAGCTGCTAATTTCTATGCAAGCGTCTTTCCCGATAGCTCAGTTGCAGATAATTGGATTGCTCCCACTGAGACACCTGGCAATCAACAGGGCAGTGAAGTATTGGTGAATTTCACAATCTTTGGGCAGAGCTTTCTCGCCCTCAATGGTGGACCACAATTCCCACATAGCGAAGCAATCTCCTTTCAAATCCCTTGTGCAGATCAAGGCGAGATTGATAAGTATTGGGAGCTCCTCACCAAGGACGGTGGCCAAGAAGGTCAATGCGGGTGGCTAAAGGATAAATTTGGAATTTCTTGGCAGGTTGTATCGGGAGAGATGGGCAAATATCTCGGCGGTTCAGATCCCGAAGGTGCTCAGCGTGCAACTCAAGCGATGCTCGCCATGAAAAAGATTGATCTTGTCGCGATGGAGATGGCCTATAACGGTCAGTAAGGCTCTCCGCTTTTATAAGTCTTCACAACTTTAATCGAAGCAATATCTAGTGGGTTTATGGTCAACGGGTTTTCACTCAAGTGCATCAAGTCGGCCTTATTGCCCACTTTTATTTCGCCGCATCGATCTTCGGTAAATAGTTGATATGCAACACCGGCCGTGTAAAAACTTAAACTCTCTTCAACGCTTATTGATTCGTCGGGGCTCCAAGGTTCTGACTTTCCATCCGGAGTTTGGCGATGGGTCGGAACGCCTAGCGCAGTGAGTGGGAGATAAGAAGTCACTGGCCAATCACTACCGTAACTAATGCGTGCGCCACTCTTAACCATAGAGGCAACCTGGTATTGAAGGTTATTTCTAGCTTCACCGATCCGTGGGGCAATAAGCTCTTTATTCATCGGATCGAGATAGGTCCAGAGTGGCTGGTAATTAACAATAACATCGAGTGCTTTAAAACGAGCTAAGTCTTTGATATCAATCAACTGGGCATGAACAATGACTGGGCGGCGATCCCAATTATCGTTAACTTTCTTTACATATTCGATGGTGTCGAGAGCTTGGCGGACTGCCGCATCCCCAATTGCATGCATATGTAACTGAAAACCAAGTCGGTCAAAGGTTGCGGCAGCCTCTAGGAGTTCAGAGTTGTTCCAAATAAGTAAGCCCGAAGATGTTGGATCATCAAGATATGGTTGAAGCAAAGCGGCAGTTCCACTCGAAAGCGCACCGTCTCCAATAATCTTTACCGTCTTTGCGTTCAGCTTTGAGGTAGGACCAAGTGCCTCAATCTCACTACGAATTGAAGTGAAATATTCGATTCGATCACGCCAAGAATCTGGTTGCGCTAATAAAAATAGACTCATATCAATCGCAAGTGCACCGATTCGTTCGGCTTCTATATATGCCTCTGCCATACCTGGTTCGACCCACGCATCAGTCGCAGCAGTTACGCCGCTCTGAAGATATTTCTCTGATGCCCACTTAATGGCTGCAACATCTTGAGCAATTGTTCGATCAGGGGCATGTCGCATGATCAAATCAATCGCAAGTGGCTCTCGGAGTGTTCCGCGAGGTGAGCCGTCATTGTTTCTTGCGATAGTTCCACCGTCAGGATCTTTAGTGGCAGATGTAATGCCAGCAATCTCAAGAGCTTTGCTATTGACCCAGATTGTGTGGTGATCCACTGCCTGCAACACAACTGGTCGATCCGAGACAACATCATCGAGCCAGATCGATAAGAAATCGCCGCGTTCAATTACCGCTGCTTCATATGCGCCGCCAATAATCCATTCTGCATTTGGATTTTGATCTGCGAAGCGCTTTACCTCTGCCACCATCTCCGCAACTGTTTGCAGACCATTTACTTGCGGACCTTGCGCTTCTCTTCCAGCAAATAGGGGATGGGCATGTCCATCCATAAATGCCGGCGCCAGAAAACCGCCGGCAAGATCCACAACTTCATCGTCTTTTAGGGCAGTTCCATCAATCTCAGCGATGAGACCATTTTCGATACGAACTGATGTTGCATATATTTGAAAGCCACACCAGATAGTTCCGTTGCTGAAGAATGTACCCATATTCGAAGAGTAACTAAAGAGCCTTCGTCATGCAGGGCTTCGACTCAATGAAAATCTAAGGAGAGCGAAAATAGCTATTTATAAGCCCAAAATTAACGGTTACTCGTTCGAGTTTTGATTGATGATTGAACTGTCGCGGATACAGATGAAAGATACCCGGCAGTTGATGGAGTGAGGACTGCATAGAGACCTTGGGACCCTCGTGTCGATGGGCGCCAACTACAAGTAGCAACCAAGCTTGCGCTCACAACATTGATACAGCCAGCTATCTTCTTACCATTTTGATAAAAAGTAACTTTTCCATCGCTACCGGCAACTCCAAGCGTTGCTGTAATTGTTGATGTAGTGCGATATGTATTAATTGTTGGTACCGAGATTGTGATTGATGTTGCGCTCGGAGCCACGCCGAATTTCACAACAATGAGACCCGATCCGCCGGCGCCTCCGGGTGAAGCAGGGCCACTGTAGGTCGTGCCTCCTCCACCACTTCCTGTATTTGATACGCCGGCAACACCTGAACCTGGCGTAGTGCCGCCACTTCCACCACCGCCCGCTCCGCCACTCGCACCAATTCCGTTTGCCGACCCACCACCACCACCACCAGCGATATACCCGCCCGATGTTGCAGCCACCCATCCCGTAATTGAGGTCATTGCAGAGCTAATAGCTGAGAGCCACGTAGAGACGGCGTTTGTTCCACTGCCACCTAGGCTTGGAGAATACGCCGTTGTAACTGCACCACCTGCACCACCTGCACCACCGCCTCCACTTCCTGTTTGCCCGACGGCGGCAGCTATCGATCCGCCAGCGTTTCCATAACGTGTCGCTGTTCCATAGGTAGATTTCACGGATGCACCCCCAGCACTTCCAGCTGTTTTCTCACCTCCTCCGCCACCGCTACCACCACTTGAAACAGTGTTTTGACTAAAGGAATTACCCGCGCCGCCGCCGTTGGCAACTACACCAGTGGAACTACCAACCCAAGAGTTTGATCCAGAAGTAGATATTGCATTTGTTGAACTTCCATCTCCCGTACCACCGGCTCCGACTGAAACAGAAACTGATGTTGATGGGGTTAATGAGTAGCCAGTTGCAACTGCGACTTCTCCCGCACCTCCACCACCAGCGAATGCGTAGTTACCACCCGCACCACCTCCTGCGATGATAAGCAAATCGGCTGTGGTCACTCCTGCAGGAACGGTGAATGCATTCGATCCGGTTCCAGTAAATGCTACGTAACATGTTGATCCAGATTTAACGACAACAACTGATGCTGCAGTTGTAACAGTGACTGCACAAGGACCTGAACCCGCAACTTCAGCGCGAGCCGCAGGAGCTACAAAAATCGCAAGGAGAAGTCCGCTGATTACGGTCACGGCGGCAAGCTTCTTCATTTGGAAAGTTTAATTGCTCGAGATTTCAGAGGCAACCTTAATCCGTGAATGCCACCTACTTAGTCACCGATGAGGCGAAAAGGCTCTGGCGGTACGGGTTTATCGGAGGCCAGACCGATTCTTTATGAAGGATTGGGCGAGGGAAGAGGTTGAAGGTAAGAACCCCGAAGAGGTCGGAGTAAGCACTGCGTAGATCTTGGAAAATCCACGAACCGTTGGTCGCCAATTACATGTTGCGACCAAACTCGAACTCAAGACGTTGATACACCCTGCAATCTTCTTTCCATTTTGGTAGAAGGTAACTTTTCCGTCGCTTCCAGCAACTCCGAGATTTGCTGTGATGGTTGATGTGGATCGATATGTTGCGCTCGTGGGAGCTGAAATGTTTATTGACGATTCACTAGGTGCAGTTGTTCCAATAAAAACCTGAAATTTAAATGCGGATGCCACAAGTCCACTCTCAAGCGTCCAATCTGGGTTAGTGCAAAAATTGCCACCGACCTTGCAAGGACCGAAGCCTAATTCAGCTGTATCGGCGTAACGAGAGCGGTTCCAGGCGAGGATGGTTTGGGTATCGGTGAGATTGTGTAATTGAAAAGTTCCATGGCCATTTTGACCGGGCGCTGCACTATCGTCGAAGTCGAAGACGCCGCCGCTTCCAGCTGGAGTGATTCCGGTTGTGGCCTGCGAGTAGTTATATGGCCACACTTCGATACGACCAAGTGCATAGTTTCCAGTCTTTACGGTTGAGTAATTGGAAGTGACGACGATGTTGGTCACGTTCTTCTGCATATTAAGTAAATTTGTGTAATCGGGAAATTGGAGATCCGCCAAAGTAGCGCCTGCCCATTTATCAAAATATGCATCTACGTAATAGAGAGTGCCGCCGATTGTGAGCTCCATACGCCAACGGATTTGGCTAAAGCTCTGTCCGGCCGCAGCTGTCTGGGCAGCACCGCCTGCACCATATCCGGCCGAATAAATCGTGTTCTGATTGCTATCGCGTTGAGTATTAGTTGTTTGATAGATCAGGGTCCACGAGGTCGCATGGGCAGGTTCGATTGAAAATAATGAGGCAGCAAGAGTCGCCATGATGGCGATTGCGACCCGGACTCTCATGGCTCAATTATGCGGGCTTGCCCGACTTGGGAGTGAATTCTCGACCGGGTGAACCGTGGTTCAGGAGTTTAGACTGAGTGGGTGCCCAGATTGCGACGGATCTCCTTCACCGTCATTGCACCTGCTCTCATATTACTGATGGGCTCACTTAATACAGTAACTGCAACGGCTGCTGACACATGCTCCAATCTCAACGCCTTCTCTGGCATATCAAGCCTAACGCTATGGCTGAGAGCCGACTGCGTTAATGGTGTTGCAACAGTCCCAGCAGATAATTCTTCTATAACAACTTGGAGCGATGTCTCGGGAAACGGAAATAACGCAACTGCATCAGGAACCCCAACTTTTCAAAGCGATTCAGGAAATCTTATAAATTCTCAGCCAGTTATAAATTTCAATGGATCTGCTACTTTTGGAAGCATCGATATCAGAGCTACCACGAGACCTAACATCACAATCTTTGCTGTCTATAAAGAGCGAGGATCGGGTAACAGAGAAGGTGTCTGGGGCGTTGACAACGGTAACTGGGATCGATTTTTCTTAGCGCGATGGAGTGGAAATGATGGTCTTATTTCTGCTGGCAATAGCGCCAACGTTACGGGTTCAGGATTTATAGGAACGCCGACTCTTATAACTTCAATTCTCAAATACAACATCAGCAATGGATCAACGGTCTATCGCAACGGAGATTTAGCCACCACTTTCACAGATACAGCGGATCCTACAAATGCCTATACAAGCCTTCTGATTGGTTCTGGTGGAAGTGGCTTAGGTTTTACCGGCGATATTGCCGAAATAATTATCTTTAGCCAAGCACTAACAAATGCTGACTTAATTACAGTAAACGGATATCTCAACACTAAATATAATCTTGGGGTTGCATCCGCTAATCTTCCAGTTAGTTATACGGCGCCCAGCTTCAATTCATTTTCGTTAGCAGGTTCTGCAACTTATAGAAATACGGTCTCAATTTCGGCAAATGTAAGCCAGCAATCCAAAATTACATTTACGGGAAATGGAAAAGTAATCGCCGGGTGTAAAAATCTTCCAACATCAGGTTCGGGTTCAAGTCATTCGGCCTCCTGCTCTTGGCGGCCATCGAACCATGGCTCGGTATCAATAAATGCAACAGCTGTTGGCACTGTAGGAGGTCTCTCAGGTACACCCGCCTCTCCACTTCGAGTTCTAGTCAATACTCGTAGTGGAAATCGCTAGGGATTAATTCCTTAAATCAATCAGAACGCCCGAATTGGGCGAACGCGCATACCTGAATCGCTCCACTGATTACCGACAACTCCGCCATTGGAGAATGCTTGAATCCAGCCATAGAAAGTAGTCGGCCCACTGTTCTGAGATGAGCTGTAATAGAAGTAGCTAGTATTAAAGTCACCATTAATGATGGCAGCGCTCGATGTACATCTCGCATTCACATCCGGTGTCAAGCCCTTTGACCAGTATACGAGTAAGTTTAATTCAGTTGAGTTTGGAAGATACCAATCGTTAAGTGATCCGCCGTTGTAATTGCGGACATTCTTTATTCCAGAATTCGCACCTGCTCGGGAATCATTAAAGAACACAATCGAATTCTTGTATCCAAGTCCAAGATCATTTACCGAAAATACAGCTGATGAATCTTTTCGCACTCCAACAACTTCTGCATCGGTACGGGTGCCCATGAGCATAGTTGTAGCATCGGCAGGAGAACTCCATGTAGCGGGGGCAACTTCTAGATACATACATTTGCCTCCAGACGGCGAACCGTTTGAGCTAAATGTTGGACCACAATCAAATCCAGCGACATTCTTATAGAAGATTCTTCCGCCACCTGGGCCAACATCACCCACGTTGTAAGAGCTTGGGGTGTGCGGGCCACTTTCGAGCGTGATCTTAAATACTGATGCTGAAAGTGAAACTGGAGATGTGAAGGTCGCGGTAAATGCTCCGGCACTGCTGCTTACTGATATGCCGGTGCTACCTGCTCCAGCTTCAAAGGTACCTGCGTTGTCGTAGACAACTGCATTTGTAGATGTTGAGTTAAAGATTGATAGAGGGGCATTTCCAGTATTTCCGAAGGCTTTAAGCGTGAAATCTACGCCGTAGCATGAAGTAGGAATATTAGAGACAGTAACTGACGAGAAGTAATGAGCACCCCCACCAGAGGTATTCACAAACGCTGTGTTGGGCGTTAGCAATAAATTAGTTGAACCAGAGCACGCCGGAGTTTGCGTGATGCCTTGACCGAATTCAATTCCATTTCCCGCGTTTAGCGAGATGTTTCCTGCGAGGGTAGTTTGAGAGAAAATTAAAACTCCGAGAATTAAAGTGATCGGGGCGAGCAGGTCTTGCTTTGGGATTTTTCGGCGCTTTGGCTCATGAGGATCGTCGTGATAGGTATCAATCAATTCGACTTCCTGGTCCGCCGAGTCAAAACTCATGAGGGAATCATCTCAAATGAATGGTTTCTTCCATAAAGATTGAATTTCTACGCCTAGGGCAGGGGCATTTTTAAGAGTGGGTTGTGAGGGACTCGAACCCCCGACCCGGTGATTAAGAGTCACCTGCTCTACCA
>CAJBMC010000140.1 GCA_903954055.1 uncultured Actinomycetes bacterium
AATCCAATTTTGATTGCAGCTGTAGGCAAAGATTGGGCTGATTACGATGCATGGCTGACTCGACATGGCGTCGACACATCTCACGTCTTGATTTCAAAGAATCAATACACAGCCCACTTCACAGTTACCACCGATACTGAACTCAACCAGATTGCCTCATTCTTTCCAGGCGCAATGTCTGAAGCACGCAATATCGAACTCCAACCCATAATGGATAAGACAGGTCGCCTTGATCTCCTTGTGATTTCACCAGATGATCCAGAAGCAATGTTGCGGCATATGGAGGTGGCACTGGCCAATAACATTCCGGTCGCAGCAGATCCATCGCAGCAGATGGCTCGTATGTCAGGCGAAGAAATTCGCAAGCTCATTGAGGGCGCAACATATCTCTTCATGAATGAGTATGAACTTGCGCTTGCAATCCAGAAGACCGGCTGGAGCGATCACGAGATTTTGCAGCGGGTAAAACACCGAGTCATTACCTTGGGCTCAGAAGGTGCTCGAGTTGAGAGCATCGATGGTGAGTTCATCAAGGTTGGCTGCGCACAAGAGCAGTCAAAGGTGGACCCAACAGGTGTTGGCGATTCTTTTCGATCTGGTTTTGTAGCAGGTCTAGCGTGGGGATTAAGTCACGAACGTTGTGCGCAGTTGGGTTCAATGATCGCGACCTATGTCATCGAAACCACCGGTACGCAGGAATATCGTTTTACCAAAGACCAATTTGTAGAACGATTTACCGAAGCCTACGGTGCAGAAGCTGCCGCAGAGATAGCCTTACATTTAGCGAAGTAGATTCTCCAAAACTTCTTGTAAAGCTCGGGCTAGATCATCAACATCTAACTTGCTCATGCCACGATGGATGGTAAATCGAAGGTGGCCAGTAGTAGGAAAGCCCATCGAGGCGATGACGTGGCTCGGAGTTAAATCTTCCGGCGAGCAAGCAGAGCCTGCATCTACCGCAATGTCTCTGGTGAGTAGCGCACGTAAAATTTCTTCAGCAGCAAACCCGTCTACGATGATTGAGAGATGGTTTGAGATCGACGGAGCGTGACCATCGAGGACAGTGACAGATGGCATTTCACGTAGCGCCTCAGCAAGATAGTTTCTAAGAGTGGGAAGCTCTTCGACCGCCTTACTCATCTCATCGAGTGCGATTGCACTGCCAATCAGTAACGGAAGTGAATAACTTCCGGGGACTCGGATGGGAGCTATATGTGGCAATGGGTAGCGGAAGTTCTTCTCATCAGTGATGGCGATAAATCCAAGTGCTGAAGGTCCGCCCCATGATTGTGCAGAGAAAGTTGTTGCTGAAAAACCGGATACAAAGTCAGATGAGGGGAGTGCGGAGGTTGCATCAACAACGACTTTCCCAGCGCTACCTCGCCAGCGATCGAGCTCCTGAGAAATTCCAGTCTCGCCATTGACGGCCTGAAGCGAGAAGAGAGAGGTCGGGGTCAGATGGAGGCCGTCGTCGAGAATCGCTCCGTGATGGTCGACTCCTTGTTGGGTCGATGGACCTTGATGTGACCGGGCAACTGCACGAATCTTTCCGAGGTCAACGGTCGATGTGAAAAGGTGCGTGTTCTCTCTGAGATAACCACCCAGTGCGATGAAGTGAGCTAATTGCGGTTCTCCGAGGATTTCCAGTTGCGATGGTTGGGTGTGAAGAGCCTGCGCTATTGATGACTTGGCAGAGTCGGCGAGAATCGCAGCTCGCCCCGAGGCCTGTGAGAGCTTCTTGGGATCGGCCCATCCTTGCTCAAAGGCGGCAGAGATCGCCTCTCGGACAGCAAGGGAGAGCGGTGCTTCCGAGGTGAAATTTTTTGTGAGGTGAGCCACCCGATGAAGGGTACCCGTAGCTGCGACTACTAAGCGTCTACGGCACTATCCTTAGCGCTATGTCTGCACCTATGAAGCGCGCCCTTTTCTGGCTCGTTGGAGCCATCGGAGCTTCAACAGTACTCAGCGGTTGTTCCTTGAAATCAAAAGATATCTCTGGCCTTGGATTTCCAAAGAACGTCACGAGCGTTAACGATACAAGTTTGTCGCTATGGCAAGGCGCTTGGATCGCTGCCGCTGTTGTAGGTGTCTTCACTTTAATTCTTATTGTCTGGCCAGCGATCTTCCATCGTAAGAACGATGCGAAGAAGGGTGAATTCCCAAAGCAGACTCAATACAACATTCCCGTTGAAGTATTTTACACAGTGATTCCTTTCATCATCGTTGCAGTTCTCTTCTACTTCACTGCAACAAAAGAATCGAAAATTACTGATACCAAGGTTCCTGCAATGCACCAGATTTCTGTTGAAGGAATTCAATGGTCATGGCAATTCGCCTATCCAGAAGCTGGAAAGAAGGCGATTGTCACTGGAACTCCAGAACATCCACCAACTCTCTATATGCCACAAGGCGAGAGCGTTCGTTTCACGATTAATTCCAATGACGTCGTACACGGTTTCTGGATTCCCGCATTCATGATCCAGATTCAAAATCTTCCAGGCAAGACCAACCATCTTCAATTCACAGCGAACAAGATCGGAACCTTCCCGGGTCGATGCAACATTCTCTGCGGACGTAATCACTCACAGATGATCTTCAAGGTGAAGGTCGTAACTCCTGAGCAGTACCAGAAGTACCTCAACACATTGAAGGCGAGCGCATAATGACCACTTTTGCAGAGCGTCCAACGATTGCAGCTCCACGTCAGGGCGTCGAACGCCGTGATTCATGGGGTTCTCAATTTGTAAAGACCATCACCTCAACAGATCACAAGCGCATCGGCTATCTCTACCTAGCAACATCTTTCACCTGGTTCTTAGTTGGTGGAGTACTTGCGCTCTTTATGCGCGCAGAGCTCACTCGTCCCGGTATGCAGTTCATGAGTAACGAGCAGTACAACCAGCTCTTTACTATGCATGGAACCATCATGTTGTTGATGTTCTCTACTTCGCTCTTCGTGGGTTTCGCAAATGTGATTATGCCGTTGCAGATTGGTGCGGCAGACGTTGCATTCCCGCGTTTGAATATGCTCTCTTACTGGCTTTACTTCTTCGGTTCGCTGATGGCATTCGGTGGTTTTCTTACACCAGGTGGCGCAGCATCATTTGGATGGACCGCATACGCACCACTTGCTAATGCAACGTATTCACCCGGCATTGGTGGAGATCTCTGGGTTGTAGGACTTGCAATCTCTGGCCTCGGCACCATCCTCGGCGGCGTTAACTTCATTACGACAATCTTCACAATGCGCGCGCCAGGTATGACTATGTTCCGTATGTCGATCTTCTCTTGGAACACACTTTTGACATCGATTCTTATCTTGCTCGCCTTCCCTCCACTTGCAGCAGCACTTTTGGGACTAGAGGCAGATCGACAATTTGGTACACATATCTTCGATCCAGCTAACGGCGGAGCGATGTTGTGGCAGCACTTGTTCTGGTTCTTCGGCCACCCTGAGGTTTATATCTTGGCCCTTCCATTCTTTGGAATTGCTACTGAAATTTTGCCGGTATTTAGCCGTAAGCCAATCTTCGGTTACAAGGGTCTTATCGCGGCTACTATCTCGATTGCAGCTCTCTCTGTTGCAGTCTGGGCGCACCATATGTTCGCAACCGGCCAGGTACTTCTTCCATTCTTCTCATTTATGACATTCCTCATTGGCGTTCCTACCGGTGTGAAGTTCTTCAACTGGATCGGAACCATGTGGCGGGGCCACGTCTCCTTTGAGACTCCAATGTTGTGGGTTATGGGCTTCTTGATCACCTTCCTCTTCGGTGGACTTACTGGAATCATCCTGGCATCACCACCTTTGGACTTTGCAGTCTCTGCGACCTACTTCGTCGTAGCGCACTTCCACTACGTACTCTTCGGAACCGTGGTCTTTGCAATGTTCGCAGGTTTCTATTTCTGGTGGCCTAAGTTCACCGGTCGCATGCTCAACGAACGCCTAGGAAAGATTCACTTCTGGACTCTCTTCTTCGGTTTCCACACTACCTTCTTGATCCAGCACTGGCTCGGTATCAAGGGCTTCCCTCGTCGATATGCCGATTACCTTTCGACAGATGGCTTCACTGGAATGAATATGATTTCATCAATCGGTGCAGCCCTCCTCGCACTCTCAATGATTCCGTTCTTCGTCAACATTTGGATCACTCGCAAGAGCCCACTTGTTAACTGCGATGATCCTTGGGGTTATGGAGCATCACTCGAGTGGGCAACAAGCTGCCCACCGCCACGCCACAACTTCACATCAATGCCTCGTATCCGTTCGGAGCGGCCAGCATTTGATCTCCACCATCCACACATCACGACAGAAGGTCACTAATTCATGAAGGCTAATTGGAAACTCTTCTCTGGGCTGGCAGTCTTCTACGCAATCATGGCTGTCATCTATTACGAAGTGGGTGGTGAGACTGTTGGTATCACCGGAATGATTCTCGCTGCCTGCCTCGCAGGTATGGTCGGTTTCTATGTCTGGTTTACGCAGAAGCGAATCGGTTTCGATATTCCATCAGATGATTTACAGGGCGAAATTGCAGATGATGCCGGCGAACTCGGTTTCTATAGCCCACACTCTTGGTGGCCACTTCCGGTCGCACTCAGCGCATGCGCAATGGGCCTCGGCCTCATCATTGGTTGGTGGCTTACCTTGATCGGACTAGGCACAATTTTGATAAGCATCATCGGATTCGTAACCGAATACGAGAAGCCACTTCCTGCATCTTCGCACGCAGCACAGCACTAAGTAAGTTTTTCGGATGAAGATGCTGGAGCGCTATGCGCCCGGCATCTTTGTCATTATCTGGTCTTCCGGGTTCGTAGTCGCTAAATATGCATTTAGAAGTTCCGATGTCATCTTCTTTCTCTCTGTCAGGCTTCTGATTGCTGCTGTCGTACTTGCCGCCATTACAAAGCTCTCTGGCCAGTCACTACGTTTATCGCGACGCGATTTCTTTGCCTCGCTTGCGATCGGTATTTCATTACATGCCCTCTATCTCGGAGGAGTGTGGGAGGCGATTGCGCAGGGTTCGCCATCTGGAATCGCATCTGTCGTGACGAGCTTGCAGCCCGTGCTGGTTTCAATCGTGGCGATTCGAGTTCTTGGTGAGACTCTTACCAGCAAGCAAGTTGCGGGGTTAGTCATTGGACTCACTGGAGTCTGCCTCGTTCTTGCTCCAGCCTTTAGCCGTACAGGGGAGATGTCACTCACTGCGCTCTTTCTGTTGATCTGTGCGCTATTTGGTTCAACTTCGGCAACGTTGATGCAGAAGAAAATTGGCCATTCGATTCCTTTACTTGCAGGAACGACCTATCAATTTCTGATCGCCGGTCTGCTTCTCGGTATCTTTTCAATAGTGAGCGGCAAGACGAGAATCAATTGGAATTTAGAATCAACCTTAGCGATGGCCTGGGCAGTAATCGTTACATCCCTTGTTGCAATTCTTATCCTGCTCTGGATGCTGACGCGTGGGAGCGCAGCGCGCGTTTCTAGCCTGCTCTACCTCGTGCCTGCAATGACTGCGATCCAAGCCTTCATCCTCTTTGGAGAAAAGCTAAACCCCCAGGCGCTGATCGGAATTGCGGCGACGGCGCTGGGGGTCTGGCTCGTTCAAAAGAAGAGCTGAATTAGTGATGTCCTTCTAGCTCGCGACGTTCTGACTCGGTTGCCTTTGGTACAGCAACTGCAGTAGCGCGTGAGATTCGATTACGAATTTTATTCTTAATCGCTCCAGCACGACGAACGCCTGCACCATCGAACTCAGGAAGTTCAAGCGGCGCCAACTGTTCGTGCGCGGTAAGTGTCCAAGCCTTCTCAGGAGAGAGTGGCTCATGGACCTCAACGAATTCACCGTGAGGCAAACGTACGAGGCGACCAGTCTCACGACCATGTAATACGAGCTCACGGTCTGCGCGCTGCAATGAGAGGCAGAGACGCTTGGTGATGACGAATGCAATTGGCGGAAGAACCACGATACCGATGCGAGAGAACCACATCATCTGGTTGATGGTGAGGTGGAATGTCGTTGCAATGATGTCATTTCCGCCATTGAGTAATCCAACAAGGGTAAATGTCAGAGCCATGGCACCAAGCGCTGTGCGGTTTGGTGCATTGCGTGGACGATCGAGAAGGTGATGTTCGCGCTTATCGCCAGTTGCCCAGCTTTCGATAAATGGGTAGAGCGCAAGAAGTGTGAACATGATTCCAGGAAGGATTAAACCTGGAATAAGAATGTTCCAGGAGATCGTATGTCCAAATGCATGTGTCTCAATTGGGGGAGACATACGAACCAATCCATCAAGCCATCCCATGTACCAGTCGGGCTGAGAGCCAGCTGAAATCTGACCTGGCGTGTAAGGACCGTAGAGCCAGATTGGGTTGATAGATGCGACTGCACCTAAGAATGCGGTAACGCCAAATACGATGAAGAAGAATCCGCCAGCTTTCGCCATATAGATCGGCATCAATGGGTAGCCGACAACGTTCTTCTCGGTGCGACCAGGGCCAGGGAATTGGGTGTGCTTCTGGTACCAGACGAGCATCAAGTGCACGGTAATGAGTGCAAGGAAGATGCCCGGCAAGAGAAGTACGTGCACGGTATAGATACGAGGAATAAATGCCTCACCTGGGAAGGCGCCACCAAAGGCGAAGAATGCGATGTATGAACCAACTACTGGAAGCGC
Source organism: uncultured Actinomycetes bacterium (assembly GCA_903954055.1). Classification (GTDB taxonomy): domain Bacteria; phylum Actinomycetota; class Actinomycetes; order Nanopelagicales; family Nanopelagicaceae; genus Planktophila. Next base: position 6,682 of record CAJBMC010000140.1, read on the forward strand.
CTGAATGATTGCTTCTGCAATACGGATTCCTGTTCCTGATAGCAAGTCATCGGGAAGTGAGTAACCAAGGAAGCCTTCAACGATTCCAAGAGTGAGAAGTCCAACTCCGATGATCCAGTTAAATTCGCGCGGCTTGCGGAATGCACCGGTGAAGTAAACGCGGAGCAAGTGAACGACGATACCCACCATAAAGATGAGCGCCGCCCAATGGTGGATCTGACGCATCAAGAGACCACCGCGAACTTCAAAGGAGAGATGGAGCGTTGATGCATATGCAGCCGACATCTTTAAGCCAGAGAGTGGCTGGTATCCACCGTCGTAGATAACTTCGCGCTGCGAAGGATCAAACCAGAATGTGAGGAATGTTCCTGATGCAAGCAAGATGATAAATGAGTAGAGGCAGATTTCGCCGAGCAAGAAGGACCAGTGGTCAGGGAAGACCTTTGTAAGGTTCTTCTTCATCCACTTTGCGGCTCCGGTGCGGTCATCTACATAACCGGCAACATTTCCTGCAATACGTTCGCGTGCTGTCATGATGATCGCTCCCAGAAGCTAGGTCCAACAGGTTCGGTAAACGGTTGTTTTGCTACGAGGTAACCATCTGCATCAACTGTGATTGCTAGCTGTGGCAGTGGGCGCGCAGCTGGTCCGAAGATGACCTTAGCCGCGCGGGTTACATCGAATGTTGATTGGTGGCATGGACAGAGCAGATGCTTTGTCTGCTGTTCGTACAAGGCAACAGCGCAACCCATATGTGAACAGATCTTTGAGAAGGCGATGATTCCTTCATGTGTCCATGAGAGACGTTCTGCATCGAGATTGAAATCTTCTGGACGTAGACGGATTAAGAGGACCGCATCTTTGCCGATGTTATTGAGCGTCCGCTCTTCACCAGGTGCAAGTTCTGGAAGAGTCTGAGCAACAGCTCCAACCTCAAGGTCGGCGGGCTTGATTGGACGATCACCAGGATCGGTTACCAAGCGAGTTCCAGCTTTCCATGAAGTCTTCTGAAGATTTTCTTTAGGAAGTGGACCCAAGTCGCGCAGTAGCAAAAGTGGAGTGAGGCCAGATAGACCCAGAGCAAGTCCAAGGGATCGCTTAATCAATGGACGTCGACCGAGACCCGCGGCACTTGCGCCAGCCTTAACCGTCTTTACAAACTCGGCGCGATCTTCATCTTCAGATCGAAATTCGTGACGCTCTGCAATGACTTCATTATCTGGCATCAAAGTCTTAGCCCAGTGAATCGCACCGGCGCCAATGCAGAAGAGCGCGATAGCCATGCCGAGACCTAAGAGAAGTTGCTCTGCATTTGTCTCGCCCATGACCGGGATAAAGATGAACTTATCGGTTGGGATAAAAACGTAGGAAACAATGGTGAGAACTGTTCCAAATGCAGAGAGAAGAAAGAGAATCGAAACTTGTGTCTCTGCCCTCTTCGCATACTTCTCATCGTCATCAGCGCGGCGATGAACGTGAGCTGGTAGCCCGGGATCTTTAATTAATTCAATCTCGTTAGACATTTACCTATCTCGCTTTCATCGCCAACCAGACTGCTACACCAATGAGCAATCCGATTCCTAGAGTCCATACCAAGAGGCCTTCTGTTACGGGACCGACGCGACCGAGCGCGGTACCGCCGAGCTGTGGTTCCTTCTCTGCTGCCTTAATCCACTTGATGATGGATAACTTTTCAGCCGGCGTAATTGTCTTATCGCTAAAGACCGGCATTGACTGCGGTCCAGTGATCATCGCTTCATAAATCTGCTTTGGTTCAACGCCCATCAAAGTTGGTGCGTACTTACCTTGAGTAAGTGCACCACCTTGGGCAGCAAAGTTGTGGCACATCGCGCAGTTGGTACGGAAGAGCTCGCCACCTTGTGCAACAGAACCATCTCGCTCGTAATTGAGAACTGCATCAGTTGGAACTGCGGGTCCATCGGCGAGAGAGGCTACATATGTAGCAAGTGCGTTGATTTCTTCCGGTGTGTAGACGACCTTCTTGCGAACAGCTTGAGTACTCATATCTGCCATCGGCATACGGCCGGTACCAACTTGGAAGTCAACTGAAGCGGCGCCAACGCCAATCAAAGATGGAGCAATTCCGCCACCTTCTGCATTGAGACCGTGGCAAGAAGAGCAACCTTTCAGGAAGAGCTGCTTGCCTTCTTCGATGGTTGCAGAACGATCTGCTGCAGTAGTAGTTGTATTGCTGACAGCACTGGCTACCTGAAATGTAGTTCCAATGGTGAAGAGAGCGAAGACCAGGAGAATTGGTCCAGCCGCACGGTGGCGGCGTAGGCGCGAAAGACGCTTCACTAGATTCCTTTCCTTGACCTTGTTCATTTACTTGATCAGGTAAATGGCTGAGAAGAGCGCAATCCAAACAACATCCACGAAGTGCCAGTAGTACGAGACCACGATCGCAGTTGTAGCTTGGCTTTGGGTAAATCGACGAGCTTTAGCAACACGGATGAGAACGATAAGAAATGCAATCAAGCCACCAGTTACGTGGAGACCGTGGAAACCTGTTGCGATATAGAAGACAGACCCATAAGCATTAGAAGAAAGAGTGAGACCTTCATGTACCAAAGATGCGTATTCGTAAATCTGACCTGCGATAAAGAATCCACCCATAAGGAATGTGAGTGCAAACCACTCGCGCATTCCCCATGAGGAAATCTTCAGAAGCGAACCGGTACGGCGAGGTTGGTAACGCTCTGCCGCAAAGACTCCGAACTGACATGTCACGGATGAGAGAACAAGTACGGTGGTATTAATTACGGCAAAGCGGATATTAAGAATTCCCGCTGACTCCGCCCAAATTGCTGGGCCTTGCACTGCGCGAGTAGTGAAGTACATCGCGAAGAGCGCTGCGAAGAACATTAATTCGCTAGAGAGCCAAACGATGGTTCCTACCGCGACCAAGTTGGGACGGGTGATCTTGTGGTGAGTGCTCACACTGGTGCTGGTCATGGGGGCGATTATTCCCGATTAGTGCTCAGAAAGCCTACTTTCAGGTGGCCAGAACCACCTTTTTCATGGGCGAATAAAGGTGAAAAGGCTCACCCATCCTGACTACAATTTGGATATGGCGGCAGAACGTAAACTCAACATTGTTCTCTACTCCGACGACTCCACAACCCGGGCGGCTGTGACGAGCGCCTTAGGTTCTAGAGTCTCAGCTGATATGCCAGAACACCAGATTCGTGAATTTGCGACAGCTGATGCGCTCCGACTCTATGTCGATGGAGTAAAGCCAGGATCTGCTAATCCCATCGATCTCTTTATCCTCGATGGTGAGGCGACTCCAGAAGGCGGAATGGGAGTGGCCCGTCAACTTAAAGATGAGGTCTATAACTGCCCACCGGTGCTTTTGATTGTTGCTAGACGAGAAGATGCTTGGCTCGCAGCGTGGTCTCGCGCCGAAGCGAGCGTTACCCATCCAGTCGACCCATTTACCCTTGCTAATACCGTCGCCGAGTTAATCCGGTCTCGTTCGGTAGCTACGGTTTAACACTCTTTCGGCCAGAGACTCGATATGACCCTGCTCTGGAATGATTTTGTAGAACGCCTTGACTCTGGCCTTGATTTAGCGCCGGCAGAAATTCAATCTGTGCTGCAGATGATTTTAGAAGACCAGGCTGATATCGAATCAGTTAAGCGATTCTTACTGGCCCTCCATGAAAAGGGTGAGACGGCGGAAGAAGTCTCTGCTTTAGTCGAGCAGCTCTACCGCAACGCAACTCCGATCTTTATTCCAGATCGCGCGGTAGATACCGTTGGAACTGGGGGAGATGGCGCTCATACAATCAATATCTCTTCTACCGCTGCCATTGTCGCTGCGGCGGCAGGTGCTCGAGTAGTTAAACACGGTAGTCGCGCCGTTTCATCAAAATCTGGAGCCTCTGATTTCTACGGAGCTCTCGGTGTCGCCTACGACCTCGGTGCAGCGGGCGTCGAAAGAACGGTGCGCGAATTAGGAATCGGTTTCTGCTTCGCCCCGGTCTTTCATCCGGCGATGAAAAATGCAGCACCGGCTCGTCGAGAATTAGGTGTTCCCACTGTCTTCAACTTCTTAGGTCCACTTGCAAACCCTGCCAAACCGCAGGCCGCAGCTATCGGTGTTGCAGATGAGCGAATCCACCTCGTCATGGCGCAGGTAATGGCGGCAAAAGGATGCGATGGCTTTGTCTTTAGAGGCGATGATGGCTTAGATGAAATCACATTGGATGGAACTACTTCGGTATTGAGTATTGGAAGTAACGGAATATCGAGTGATCGTATCGACGCTAGAGATTTTGGAATCGATAACGCCCCGATTTCAGCGGTTGTTGGTGGAGATGGTGCCGAGAACGCCGCAATTTCTCGGCGAATTCTCGCTGGCGAGAGAGGTGCTCCACGTGACATCGTCGTACTTAATACGGCGGTCACTATTGCCGCATTTGATGGTGAAGTTGAATTATCGCTTCACGAAAGAATTTCAAAGGCCCTGCCGCGAGCAATTGATGCAATTGATTCAGGAAGAGCTACTGCGCTCTTGGAGAAGTGGGCGGCTTTGTCGACCGAGATTTCTTCGGCGCGCTAAAGTTCAACGCTTCTTCGATTGTAAATACTTCAAAGCCTGCAAGTCGCTCGATGATCCCATGCAAGACATCAACAGTAGCTTTCGCATCATCGAGTGCGCGGTGATTGGGAGTCACCTCAGTTCCAAATATCTGCGCCAAGGTACCTAACTTGCAATTGGGAGCCTCTTCACGGGAGAGGACTCGCCTTGCGAGAATCGCTGTATCGAGAACCCTAAAAGCTGGCCATTGATGGCCATGAGCCTTCGCTGCGAATTTGAGAAAAGAGAGATCGAAAGGTGCGTTCTGCGCGACGAAAACAGTGGCCTCATCTACTAGAAAATTAAAGAGATCAGGAAGAACTGCCTCAATTGGCGGAGCATCATTAACCAGAGCGTCATCGATGCCGGTGAGTTCGGTGATAAATGATGGGATTGGATGGCGCGGATTTACCAGTGTTGAAAAAGTCTCGAGAATTTCTCCGCCTTGCACCTTTACTGCACCGATTTCGGTAATTGCGGCTCCTAGATGAGGAGCGCCGCCGCTGGTTTCAAGGTCAAGCACTACGAAGCGGATTTGGTGAAGCGGTGTACCGAGCTCTTGAAAAGTAGATTGCCAAGAGTTCTCATCCATAGTGTCAATAGCGTAGATGATTGATATGACATTAACTGCCGAATACTCTTGAACCATGAGCGTTCATGATGCCCCTGCCGGTTCAATGCAAGATTGGCGTGCGGTAGGTAAAGGAGCCAATGCAAAGATCGGAATCATTCTTGTTCACGGTTATACCGGTTCGCCGATAGCGATGCGCCCTTGGGCGGAGTATTTCCTTCAGCGCGGTTATTCGATCTCCGTTCCATTGTTACCCGGACACGGAACCCGTCCCGAAGATCTCAATATGGTGAAGTGGCCGGAATGGCCGGCGAAGGTCGAAGAAGAGCTTGATTGGATGCATGCACAAGGTATGAAGGTATTTATCTTCGGCCTATCGATGGGTGGCGGAACAACGCTCAATGTTTCAATAAAGCACTCTTCATCGATTGCTGGAATTGTTTTAGTAAATCCCATGGTTCACGTGAAATTTATCGCGCCACAGATTGCTTGGGCGGTCTCTCGCCTGCAGAAGATGCGCAAATCGGTTGGCGATGACATTAAGCGTCCGGGCGTTACCGAACATGGTTATGACTCGCTTCCGATTGTTGGTCTCTATCAATTGCTGAAGATGTTGAGCTACACCCGAAAGCGGCTCCATGATGTGACTGTGCCGTTACTGTTATTTCACAGCAAAGATGATCACACCTTGCCGGTTTCAAATACGGAAATCATCATGGCGGGAATTGGGTCTATTCCAAAGCAACGTATCGAACTTGTTAATAGTTTCCACGTTGCAACGCTGGATTATGACCAAGAGATCATCTTTGAAAATTCACTGATTTTTGTGCAGAGCCACACTCCGCAAAAGTGAGCACACTTCTCAAGAAGTTAGGAGGCGAGAGAGTCGCCTCTGCATTTCGAAAAGCAGTCTCTGGTGATCCAAAGGGGCTACCGACCTGGGCGCAGGAGATGGCGATCGGTCATGATGCAGGCTTTTACGGTCCTGAAAGTGATGTTTGGAAGGTGCATGGTTCTCTTGCAACGTTGGTCGGGGGAGTCCGCGCACTTTTAATGCAAGCGGCTTATCCGGCAGCGCTAGCTGGAGTATCGCAACATTCAGCCTATGACACCGACCCACTGGGGCGACTCGAACGCACGACCCGTTGGTTGACCATTACGTCGTTCGGCTCGACAGAGGCGATAGCTAAGGAAGCTCGTCGCGTTAATACCTTGCATAACCACGTAGTTGGAGATTATGAAACTGCCGATTCAATTAGACATCACTATGAAGCATCGCAATCACGCCACCTGCTCTGGGTGCATTGTGCATTTACTGATTCATTCTTAACTGCCTATCGCGAACTAGGTCGTGATGAGGATCGTTCGGTAGTCAACTATGTCGGTGAGTGGGCGAGGAGCGCGGAACCACTCGGCCTTCAAGGTGCACCGCACTCTGATGCGGAACTTCAGGAAGTTTTAAATGATTTTCTCAACAATGAAATTGGTGAAATTGAGGCAACTCGTCGCATCGTCCATTTCATCATCCATCCTCCCTTTTCTAAAGCAGCGATGCCGTTCTACCGAGTTCTCTGTAATGCAGCGATATCAACGATGGACCCACGTGTTTTGCGGGCGCTAGGCGTTAAAGTGAAGTCCCGAAGGTGGTTGACGGTGGTGAAGCCAATGCTCGCAGTTCTACAAGCAATCGTTGGTGATGAATCACCAAGTCAGAGCATTGCTCGAGAACGTATCGCTCGATTAACATCATGACTATGAGCGATTGCATATTCTGTAAAATTATTGCCGGTGAAATCCCTTCAAAGATCATCTATGAAGATGAATCCCATATCGCCTTTCTCGATATTTTTCCGGCCGGTCGGGGACACACCTTGGTTATTCCGAGGAAGCATCACCTCGATATTCACGATATTTCGGATCTTGATTACGGTTCGCTCGCGAGTGCCGCCAAGCGAGTCGCAGATATTTTGCAGAAGAAGTTATCTTCTGAAGGTACGACAATCTTCCAAATGAATCGAGAGGCAGGTTGGCAGAGCGTCTTTCATATACATATGCATGTTATTCCGCGTTGGACTGGCGATAATTTGCATAAGCCGTGGGATATCACTCCTGCAGATAGTTCGGTCTTGGCCGAACTTCATTCATTACTTACCGAGTAGGTAATTAATTACGTCTTGCGCCTTCCAACCTTCTGGATGTTTCTTGGCGAGGTAGTCCGGGCCAGATAAATCAGATCCCAAAGTAATCAATGGCAATTCACGACGGCCATCAGGGCGCAATTGGCCGAGTCCGATATTGGACATCAGCGCATTACAGAGGCATTGTGAATGTTGAGCTTCTTCAACATTTCCCTTTTTAAATTCATAGGTCTTCAGTGGTTCACTGGGACAGCGATAGCCAATGCCACCATTTTCGCGTTCGAATGGAGTGCGGAGATAGCCAAGATCGCAGATGCGATTTCGTTTTTCATAAGCATCATCATCCGATAAAGAGGCCGGGAGAACAGCGACTTTAAATGGAAAACCTGTCGGAGATGCGCTGCCATCAGTCTTAACCGTTAATTCGTTGATGGTAAGTGCATCAATCACTTCTTGCTTTAACTCTGGCGTAAATCCTGACTCATCTGCCAACGCGAAGAGCGAACCGACCTGTACGCCTTGAGCACCGGCAGCAAGGGCCTCCGCAACTTTAGCTGGCGTTGCATAACCGCCAGCCAACCAGAATGGAGATCCG
>CAJBMC010000141.1 GCA_903954055.1 uncultured Actinomycetes bacterium
ATCGTCGTCTCCCCTGAAAATGGAGATAAAGGTGGAAGTGCAAAGATTGGTTCAGTAATTTGTCACCACGAAGATCGAGTAACTAACGACTCGACCAGTACCTATAAGAAAGTTAGCGGTTAGCTCCAGGAACCCAGAGTTGATCGCCAATTTCTTTATTAGCAACGCGAGCTAAGACGAAGAGCAAATCTGAGAGACGGTTCAGATACATCGCAGTCAATGGATTGACACCGCTTCCGAATGAGTGAATTGCCGTCCAGGTACGACGCTCTGCCCGACGTACAACGGTACGTGCAACATGTAAATGTGCCGCGGCAGGAGTACCTGATGGCAAGACAAATGAACGTAGTGGAGCAAGGTCTGCGTTATATGCATCAATTGAATCTTCAAGATAGGTAATCTGACTTTCAAGGACGCGAAGTGGCTCAAAAGCTGGCTTATCAATTACTGGAGTACAGAGATCCGCTCCAACATCGAAGAGATCGTTTTGGATACGGACCAAAAGAATTCGAACATCATCGGTCAACTCATCTGTTGAGAGAACAACTCCAATTGAAGAGTTCGCTTCATCAACGGTCGCATATGCTTCAAGTCGCGGGTCATTCTTTGAGGTGCGGCTCATATCTCCGAGCGCTGTAGTTCCGTCGTCACCGGTCTTTGTATAAATGCGAGTTAGATTAACCATGCGCCTAGCCTATTAGTCCATGAAGGAAATGACACTTCGTAAAGTAGAATCGGCGGTATGAGCCAGAGCCACGCACACGATCGCTTCCGCATCGTGGGTGGAGCCAGCCTCAAGGGTGAAGTCACTGTGACAGGCGCTAAGAACTCGGTTTTAAAGCTCATGGCGGCCTCGCTATTGGCGGTAGGTAAGACCACTATCTCCAACGTCCCGGATATCGCCGATGTCGAGATCATGGCTGATCTCTTGACCCGACTTGGCTGCAAAGTTCTTCTCAATAATAAATCTGGGGGCGATGGAACTGTCACTATCGATGTCCCCGAAAAGCCTTCCCATCGCGCCGATTACGAGCTTGTTCGCAAGATGCGCGCATCTATCAATGTTCTCGGACCTCTCGTTGCACGAATTGGAATTGCTGAAGTCGCTCTTCCTGGTGGAGATGCGATTGGTTCTCGTGGATTAGATTTTCATATCAAAGGGCTCGAATCACTCGGTGCGACAGCACATATCGAACATGGCTACGTCATCGCTGAAGCACCGCAGGGACTGGTGGGTGCCGATATTGTTCTCGACTTCCCCAGCGTTGGAGCAACAGAGAATTTAATGACAGCTGCCGTTCTTGCAAAGGGTGTCACCACCATCGATAACGCTGCTCGCGAGCCAGACATTGTTGATCTCTGCGAATTCTTAGTCTCCATGGGTGCAAAGATTGAAGGTATCGGTTCACCTTTGATCACAATTACCGGAGTTGAAAAGCTCAACCCAACTTCACATCGCACTATTACGGATCGAATCATTGCCGGCACATGGGCATTTGCCGCGGCTATGACGCAGGGCGATATCACTATCCACGGAGCTCGCGCAGATCACATGGAGGTCATGCTCGATAAGCTGTCATCAGCGGGCGCAATCATCACATCCACAGCAGATGGTGTTCGCGTAAAGATGGATCATCGACCTCGCGCTGTTGATGTTGCAACGCTTC
>CAJBMC010000142.1 GCA_903954055.1 uncultured Actinomycetes bacterium
GGCTTAGCTGGCCTCTTTCTCACAAATGCAATTGGCGGAGAAGAGGCGCAAGCGTTAACAAAGAAGCGCTCGAGGAAGAATTCACAATCTCATTCGCAACCAAAGGCCGCGAAAAAGATTGAAGCGGTATTACCAAACACTCTCGATCCTCAGGTTCTGACATCTCCAACAAAGCAGGTAGTTTTCTACGCGCCGCACCCTGATGATGAATTACTCTCATTTGGAGTTATCGCATCGGAATACATTGCACTGGGTTATGAAGTGATCTATGTACTTCTTACAAGTGGATCCACATCGGTGGCAATCAAATTAATCAATGGCGAGCTACCTTCGCCAGGTAACGGCACACGCTTTGTCTATAAAGGAACTCATAATCCAGCAACTGCCGGATATGCCCCATTGTCATTAGCTGATGTTGGTCGAGCCCGCGTAGCTGAATTCAAATCATCAGCCGGCGAAATGAGCGTCACGCCAGATCACATCTACACCTTTGATTTGCTCAAGGAGAATGAACTTCCTGTCAATGATGTGCTTTCAGTGATGCGGGATATGGCCGCTCGATATCCGCAGGCTATACATTGGACAATGTCTACCATCGACATTCATCCACATCACCGCGCAGCCGGTGAGGCGCTGCGTTTGCTAGCTGCTGAATCCTCGATACAGACTGGTTACACAATTTCTCGTACAACATGGAACGCCCTCTCATCTCAGATGGAGAAGCCGGCAATCTCGCTTCCAATGACTTACTTCTTCAAGCCAAGTATCGATCGCATGCAGCGTGTCCGTAATGCTGCGCTTCCATACAATGCTTGGAATCCGCAGGTTGGTTCGTATGCAATCGGGTATTCATCTGTACCTCGACAATTTGAAGATCTTGAAAGTAAAGGCGATGCTCAATATTCAATCGCAACTCCGGCAGCAGATTCTGTAAAGATTTGGATCACTTCGCTATAGCTCTACATCAAATTGGCGTAATCAACCTTGATGCAGCGATCCATCACTACCTCTAGCCCAGCAGCAATTCCAGACTCACCAACTTCATCATTGCGGATGCCAAGCTGAAGCCAGATAGATTTTGCTCCAATTGCAATCGCCTTCTCTAATACCGATGGACAATCTTCTGCCTTGCGGAAGACATCGACGATATCTATCTGCTCTGGAATATCAGCGAGCGATGCGAAAGTCTTTTGGCCTAAGACTTCATCGATAACTGGATTAACGAAGAAGAGGGTGAAGTGCGAATTCTTTTGCAACCATTCTGCGACTTGATAGCTGGCTCGATCTGGCTTATTGGAAATTCCCACAATCGCCACATTTTTTGAATCGGCTAAAAGTCGCTTTACATCGGCATTTGTTGGCTCATTCCAAGGCATATCGTGAGTTTACTCATGAATGAAATGCGGAGATAGTGCAATGGCTCTAAAGTTAAGCCATGGAGAACATCGCAAACCCTGCAAATTTAAATGAGTCCGAACTTGCCGCAAAGCTTGATCCGCTCTCATATGAGGTCCTTCGCAAGGGAGCGACAGAGCGCCCCTTCACCGGTGAATACACCGATACTGACAAAGTTGGTTCATATCGTTGCAAGGCATGTGGCAATGAACTCTTTAGGTCAGAGACAAAGTTTCATTCAGGATGTGGGTGGCCATCTTTCTATGCGCCATCAGAATCAGATTCAGTTCGACTTCTTGAGGATCGATCTTTAGCACCACGCGTGCGCACCGAGGTTCGCTGCGGAAAGTGCGACTCTCACCTTGGCCATGTTTTTAAGGGCGAGGGGTATGACGTTCCCACTGATGAGCGTTGGTGCATCAACTCTGTATCTCTCATCCTCGAAGAGAAGTAATGCTCGCTCGAATCCGCTCTTCCATTGAGTCGAGACGGCTCTGGATTAGGCAGATAGCAGTTGCAAGTCTCTCGGGCGCCACTGCATGGTTAATTGGAAATCAAATTGGAACAAATGGTGGAGTGGTCGCTGCAATTGTTTCGACTCTTACGATCCGGATCTCGCTCCATAGATCATTGCGCGAAGGTATTGGCCAAATACTCGGTACCGTTGTTGGTGCGGGTGTCGCACTCATCTCAGTAAAAATATTTGGTTTTGGTTTTATCGCCGTCGGTCTCACAATTTTCTTTGGCGCAGTGCTCTCTCGCGCCCTCCGACTTGGAACTATTGCATCAGTCAATGTTCCAGTAGTTGCGATGATTATTATCGGCCCAGGATTATCTGAAAGCACTGCAGTTCATAGACTTGAAGCCACCTTTATCGGCGCAGTGATTGCAATTGCCTTCTCTTACTTCTCCCATCCGAATACACCTATTGATCGCACGTACGAACTTCTCAATCGGCTAGGGCTGCAAGGTGCAGATTTATTAGCCGAGATGGCAGAAGGTGTTGCATCGGGATATTCGCAGGAAGATGCCGGACATTGGTTAGCTAAGGCACGTGCATTGGTTCGTAAACTTCCAGAGCTTCGTATGCAAATAAGTGATGCGAAGGGTTACACGCGATGGATACGTATTGGTCAGCGAGAAGAGGCTGAGAAAGCATCAATGGAGAGCCTTGCCATCGAACATACTCTGGTTCAGATCCGCGTGATTGCTCGAACACTCTTCGATGCATCTATTAGTTCAGGGATTGCTGATATCTCTCGCAAAGAAACCGCTGTTGCCCTCTCTGCTGCAAGTTACGCCCTTACCGCGCACATTGAAGATCCGGAAGAGATTGAGGGAGCGAGTAAGACTCCTACCGATGATTTGCGAGAGGCTACTCAGGCTTTGACGCAGACCTTGGTGACAAATAATGAGAAGGTTGAGCGTGCACAGATTGTGAAAGGACTATCGGTCGTTTCTAATATTGAAATCATCGCTGATTCATTGGACTTCACATCGCCTGCGCTCAATGATCAAGTCGAGGGGTTGTAGACTTTTACTATCTTTTTTTGCCAACGAAATTAGGAGTCTGAAATGTGTTCACGAGTTACCTGCGATAAGTGCAAGAAATACACCTGGTCCGGCTGTGGCGAACATATCGACTCTGCTCTTGAAGGTCTCTCTGAAGATCAAATATGTAAGTGTGGAGGCTGATCCAGCGCCACGATGGCGTAGGCAGTTTCTTTCAGGCTTACCTCTCAGCTCAATAAAGGGCTAATTTTCACTTTTACGCTCCAACGCTTAGACTGCACCCTCTACCAGCGCCCCCCTAGCTCAGTCGGTAGAGTGTTTCCATGGTAAGGAAAAGGTCACCGGTTCGATTCCGGTGGGGGGCTCGCAGTACATTTATTAAAAATTGAATATGTAAGGTCTTGGCGGGGTAGCTCAGCTTGGTAGAGCAAGCGGCTCATAATCGCTGTGTCGTGGGTTCAAATCCCGCCTCCGCTACAAGGTTTTTGCACCGGTATGTACACGCGTATTTACACGGGTAATTAGACGGGCATTTTGCCCCCAACCGTGAGCTCAGGTAGCCTGAGCCCACCAATCACGAAGGAGTAACACCATGGCAAGCAAGAGCGCGGACGTACGTCCAAAGATCACCATGGCATGCGTCGATTGCAAAGAGCGTAACTACATCACAAAGAAGAACCGCCGCAACGATCCAGACCGTATGGAACTCAAGAAGTTCTGTCCACGTTGCAAGTCTTCAACTCTTCACCGCGAAACCCGCTAATGATCAGCCCGGATTCAATCGGGCGTACCTTTCCTGGTACAGAGTCAATCACTATTTCTCAATCTGAGATCGATGCTTTCTGCGCCGTTGTCGGTGAAACAAATACGACCATTGCGCCACCAACATTTTCAATTCGAATCTCACTACAGCAATCAGAGGTAATTCTCACTAGTCCAGAAGTTGGCATCAAGTGGGACCGCCTTGTTCATGGCGATCAGAAGTTTGATATCAAACGCCCTCTAAAAGCTGGCGATGTTGTGACATGTTCTTCAACTATCGAGAGCGCTCGCGAAGTTGCGGGCAATGAAATTATTTCGGTTCGGTCTGATATTTCCACTGCTGACGAACTTCTCGTCTCATCATGGTCAACGCTGGTGATCCGCGCATGATTAAAGATCAAGTTCTTGCCGAACAGGTTTTCTATGTAAACCGTGCGCTTCTGAAGCAATATGCAGATGCCAGTGGTGACCAGAATCCGATTCACCAGGATGAAGCCTTCGCAAAATCTGTCGGCTTGCCCGATGTAATTGCTCACGGAATGCTGACGATGGCACTTGTCGGAAAGTATGTATCCGACATTGCAGGCGGCTCAGCAAAAGTACTCGAATTCGGCGGACGATTTACCAAGCCAGTGATTGTTCCCGCAGGTCAGGAAGTTGACCTCACAGTTTCAGCAACTGTTACTGAAGTGGCAGATGGCAAGGCAACGCTTTCACTTAGCGCAACATCTGCTGGAGTGAAAGTTCTAGGAATGGCGAAGGCAGTCATAGAACTGTGAGCGCTCCTCAAGAAGTTCATGATTTAGCAGTCGCACGACAGGCAGCTCGTGCAGAGCGAAATTTTGCGCTCTCTGACACTCTTCGCGATGAGATAGCCGCAAAGGGATTTGAAGTCGTCGATGTAGCAGGTGGTTACGAGCTTCGCCCAAAGAAGCGCTTTGCAACATACGAATCTACGCGCGATATTCGTCCAATCAATTCAGGTAAGTACGAGATTACCGTTGCAATGATTATTGACGGCTTCCACGAAGATGCCGTTGAAACAATAAAAAGTATTAAGGCGCATAGTGATTGTGCAATCACACTCTTGGTCTTGGGCGATGCTGGAATCCTTGCCGATCAACTTGATGCCCGAACATCTCTCGTTGTCGTAACTGAAAATTTTGGCTGGGGCGAAAATGCTAACGCTCTCCTTCGCAATGTCACTAGCGAATTCGTAGTCATCATGGATCCGTCGACTCGGTTTACCGGAGATGCGATTGCACCAGTCTTAGCCGAACTCATGAAGCGCGAATTTGTGGCTGTCGGATGGCGTGGGGGATTGGTCAATCTTGAAGATGAGTGGCGCAGCGTTGACGATAAAGGCGCCGGTGAAGTTGATGTGATCTTTAGTTACTTCATTGCCATGCATCGAGAAGATGCCCTTGCTGCTCGCGGGTTTAATAATCGTGCGCTCTTTTACCGGAATGCAGATATCGAATTCTCATTAGCTCTACGCCATGCAAATGGTCGACTCTTGCAGATGGATTTGCCGCTTGAGCAAGATCGCCATCACGGTTACCACGACTCTGATGAGGCATATCGAGATGCTCAATCAAAGAAGAATTACGACCGAATCCTCGAGCGTTTCCGGGATAAGAACGCAATTCTCAGTCCACGCAGATAACCCAATCGCTAGTAATCTTGAGCCATGACCACCTTAGATAAATACACATCGTTGCGCGTGGGTGGTCCCGCAAAGAGCATCATTAACGTTTCAACCGAGGCCGAAATCGTCGCTGCTATCGAAGCAGCAGGTGATTCACCAGTATTGATTATCGGTGGCGGAAGTAATGTCTTAATCGCAGATAGTGGATTTGAAGGCACTGTCATTCATATTGCAAATAATCAGGCGGAGTCTGAAGTCGATGCCTGCAGCGGAGCAACGCTCACAATTGGTGCCGGCGAGAACTGGGATGATTTTGTAGCAGCAACAATCTCACGAGGTTTTGCAGGTTTAGAAACACTCAGTGGTATCCCGGGAACAGTGGGAGCAGCTCCGATTCAAAATATTGGTGCTTATGGCCATGAAGTATCTGAATTTATTACGCGCGTACGTACCTACGATCGCGAGGCAAAGGCGATCAAAACTTTTACTAATTCTGAGTGCGAATTTGAATACCGTAACTCAATCTTTAAGCGCACTCCAGGGCGATACATAGTCTTATCTGTGCAATTTCAGATTCGTCGCGGCGAGATTTCAACAGCGATTACTTATGCAGAGTTGGCTAAGAAGTTAGGCATCGAAGTAGGAGAAAAGGCGCCAGTCATTGACACTCGCAAAGCGGTAATGGAACTGCGCGCAGCAAAGGGAATGCTGCTCAATCCCAATGATAAAGATTCATGGTCTGCGGGTTCTTTCTTTACAAATCCGATTATCTCCAGCGAAATTGCAGCAGCGCTACCCACTGAAGCTCCGAAATGGCCGATGACCGATGGCCGGGTGAAGACAAGTGCAGCATGGCTCATTGAACATTCAGGTATTGATAAGGGGCACACACACGGTGGTGCGCGTATTAGTACAAAACATGTTTTGGCTCTTACCAACTCAGGTAGCGCGACAGCGGAAGAACTCGTTGAGTTAGCACGTGAAGTCCGCGCATCAGTTCAAAAGAAATTTGCCATCACTCTTGAAGCTGAAGTAAATCTTGTCGGAATTACTCTTTAATTATTGTAATTACTCGGTAAGAAGCTTCTTAATACGCCCAATACCTTCGACAATATCTTCATCGCTTGTCGCATATGAGAATCGAAGATAACCGGATGGACCAAATGCTTCGCCCGGAACCGCTGCTACCTCAACTTCATCCAAGATAATTGTTGCGAGCTCTGCAGAGGTATTCGCCACCTTGCCGCGAATCGACTTTCCGAGAACTCCCTTAACTGAAGGGTAGACATAGAAAGCACCTTGCGGTGTTGGACATTCGATTCCCGGAATATCGTTAAGTAGGCCAACGATTAATTTGCGGCGGCGATCAAAGGCAACACCCATCTCGTGTACGGCATCAAGGTTGCCAGTAAGGGCTGCGATTGCTGCGCGCTGTGAAACATTTGCCACATTTGATGTCAGGTGTGATTGCAGATTAGTTGCTGCCTTAATTACATCCTTCGGACCAATCATCCAACCCACACGCCAGCCGGTCATTGCATATGTCTTCGCAACACCGTTGAGAATGATCGTTGTATCAGCGAGCTCTGGAACTACAACCGGCATCGAAGGCGCAGTTGCTCCGTCGTAGAGCAAGTGCTCATAAATTTCATCGGCGATAATCCAGATGTTGTGCTTCAACGCCCACTCACCAATTGCCTTTACCTGTTCGTGTGAATACACAGAGCCGGTTGGGTTTGATGGAGAGCAGAAGAGCAACGCCTTTGTCTTGCCGGTGCGTGCTTGCTCGAGCTGATCGACAGTTACAAGATAGTTCTGAGTCTCATCAGCAAAAACTTCCACCGATTTTCCCCCGGCAAGCTTGATTGCCTCTGGATATGTCGTCCAAAATGGAGAAGGAAGAATTACTTCATCGCCTGGATCAATAATGGATGCAAAAGCTTGGTAGACAGCTTGCTTTCCACCATTTGTTACAAGGACCTGATCGACTGTGATCTCATAGTTGGAATCACGTTTCGTCTTATCAACAATTGCCTGGCGAAGTTCAGGAAGACCAGGTGTAGGTGTGTATCGATGATTCGCCACAACCTTCGCCGCCGCAGTTGCCGCTTCGACAATATAAGTAGGTGTAGGGAAATCTGGCTCGCCTGCACCGAATCCGATGACAGGGCGACCAGCTGCCTTAAGCGCCTTCGCCTTTCCATCTACTGCGAGGGTGGCTGACTCTGCGATTGCTGCGATACGCGCTGAAATTCTGCTCATGAGCGTAAGTCTGCCCTATGAGGCGGGGTGCTCGCCCCTTGAGCAAGAGCGGCAGGGGCCGGTTTTACTCACAGAGCCCCCTGCCTCTACACTTCGACGCTCACGAGAAATTTTTTCCTCGCCTTGGCGCGCCAAAAATCTCCCGCGAAGGGCAATAGCTCAATTGGCTAGAGTTGCCGTCTCCAAAGCGGCCGGTTGGGGGTTCGAGTCCCTCTTGCCCTGCAAGAAGTTGGTGTACGAAGTTTGAGAGAGTTGTGTAAGAAGCAGTAACGAGTTGGTAACGAGTAAGCACTAGTAAGTAATGAGAGAAAAGGTACGAACATGAGTGATGCAGTCGAGAAGTCAGCGGATCAGTCCGAGGACAAGCTCAACGTTTTCGCGCGCGTTGGACTTTTCTATCGCCAAGTAGTCAATGAGCTCAAGAAGGTCGTCTGGCCTACACGCGAGATGCTCACGACCTACACCTCGGTCGTTCTCGTATTCGTTGCATTCATTATTGCTGTTGTTTCCCTTATCGACGCGGTGCTCACCAAAGTCGTCTTCTGGGTATTTGGCTAAGGGGAGATCATGACTGAAGAGATTAAGCACGACGCATTCGAAGCCGCTCTTGTCGCAAATGCCGATGAGATTGCTGCTCCAATTGAAGAGATTGTTCTTCCAGTTGAATCAACTGAACCAGAGCTTGCGCTCGCATCTGATGAAGATGGCGATGTTGATTCTGACGAAAATGATCCCAATGCAGAGTTCCGCCGCACGCTAGCGACCGCTGCTGGTGACTGGTATGTCATCCACTCTTACGCGGGATATGAGAAGAAGGTAAAGGGCAACCTTGCCAACCGTATCCACACACTCAACATGGAGGATTACATCTTCCAGGTTGAAGTTCCAGAGGAAGAAGTTGTTGAATTTAAGAACGGCGCTCGCAAGGTTGTAAAGCGCAATGTCTACCCAGGCTACGTTCTCGTCCGCATGGATCTCACTGACGAATCATGGTCAGTAGTTCGCAATACTCCAGGCGTCACAGGTTTCGTCGGAAATGCACATAACCCAAGCCCATTGTCACTCGATGATGTCGAGAAGATTCTTGCTCCACGTCCATCTAAGAAGGGCGACAAAGTTGAGGCGAAGGATATTGACTTCGAAATCGGCGAGTCAGTCACTGTTATGGATGGTCCATTCGCAACTCTTCCAGCAAATATTTCAGAGATCATGCCAGAGCAGGCAAAGCTCAAGGTGTTGGTCTCTATCTTCGGTCGCGAAACTCCGGTAGAGCTCAGCTTCAACCAAGTTCAGAAGATCGTCTAAAGAGTTTCCGGACAATAGATTTAAATAGAAAAAACCAAGAAAAGAGATAAGAAATGGCACCAAAGAAGAAGGTAACTGGATTTATCAAACTCCAGATCCAGGCTGGCGCTGCCACACCTGCACCACCAGTAGGTCCAGCGCTCGGTCAGCACGGCGTAAACATCATGGAGTTCGTCAAGGCGTATAACGCTGCGACTGAAAGCCAAAAGGGTCAGATCGTCCCAGTTGAGATCACTGTCTATGAGGATCGTTCATTCGACTTCATTACAAAGACTTCACCAGCATCACGTTTGATCTTGAAGGCAGCAGGAGTCGAAAAGGGCTCAGCTATCCCTCACAAGACAAAGGTTGCAAATATCACCATGGCGCAGGTCAAGGAGATTGCAACAACAAAGATGGCAGATCTCAATGCAAATGACATTGAAGCTGCTGCACTCATCATCGCAGGTACAGCTCGCTCAATGGGCATCACAGTCTCTGCTTAACTAAGAATGAGAGTCAATGACCGCCGGTCATGTGACTTTGAAGAACTTGTGGGAGAACCGCGCTGGTTCGCTAACCACAACCCGAACTGACTCCGGTCAGAAAGAAGGATGAAATGAAGCGCTCAAAGAAGTACAACGAAGTAGCTGCAAAGGTCACTAAAGATCACCTTTACACACCACTTCAGGCAGTAACACTTGCAAAGGAAACATCAACAACAAAGTACGACTCAACTGTTGAAGTTGCACTCGTTCTCGGCGTTGATCCAAAGAAGGCAGACCAGGCAATTCGTTCAACTGTGAACTTGCCACACGGAACCGGTAAGACCGCTCGCGTTTTGGTTTTCGCGAATGGTGAGCGTGCTGAAGAAGCGCGTGCAGCTGGTGCAGATATCGTCGGTGGAGATGAACTCATCGATGAGGTCTCAAAGGGTCGCTTGGACTTCGACGCAGTAGTCGCAACTCCAGACTTGATGGCCAAGGTCGGCCGTCTGGGTAAGGTGCTCGGTACACGTGGTTTGATGCCAAACCCAAAGACAGGAACAGTGACAACAGATGTCACTAAGGCTGTTAACGACATCAAGGGTGGAAAGATCGAGTTCCGCGTTGATAAGAACTCAAACCTCCACTTCATCATCGGCAAAGTTTCATTCTCGGCTGAGAAGCTCGCGGATAACTATGCAGCAGCTCTTGAAGAGGTTCTTCGTGTGAAGCCAAACTCATCAAAGGGTCGCTACATTCAGAAGGCTGTTGTTTCAACATCAATGGGCCCTGGTATTGCTGTAGATCCAAACCTCACACGCGAACCATCAGCTAACTAATCCTTAAAACGAAAAGGCCCTCGACGTCGGTCGGGGGCTTTTTTACGCTCAATTTGACCCTGGGGGAGGGCTCGCCTTAAAGTTCTCTCATAACCAAAGACCGCAGGTCTTGGCCCGCAAGGATCAAGATAAATGAGGAATCTCAGCCCGCGTAGGTGTTCACATTAATCCGTGCGCATTTACGCGTCACGGATTTTTTATTGCCTGCGTTCACTAAGTAACAGGAAAGGTGAACCGAATGGCTCGCCCAGATAAAGTAGCAGCAGTTGCTGAACTGACTGAAGATTTCAAGTCAGCTACAGCGACATACCTCACCGAGTATCGCGGTCTTACCGTGACATCGATGAAGGCGCTACGCCGCAGCCTTGGTGCAGATACCAAGTACAGCGTCGTAAAGAACACACTCACAAAGATTGCAGCAAAGAATGCTGGCATTGAGATTGCAGACGATCTTCTTGCTGGTCCATCAGCGCTTGCATTCATCAAGGGCGATGCAATCGATGCAGCTCGTAACATGAAGAACTTCCAGAAGGAGAACCCACTACTTGTTATCAAGGGTGGAATCTACGAAGGCAAGTTTGTTACAGCAGCAGAGATCATGAAGCTCGCAGACCTCGAGTCACGCGAAGTACTTCTTGCAAAGCTTGCTGGTGCTATGAAGGGATCGCTTGCTAAGGCAGCGCGTACCTTCGATGCACTTCGCATCAAGATGGAAGCAGGAGCTCCGGCTGCTGCACCAGTAGTAGAAGCGGCAACTGAAGTTGCTGTGTCCGAGCCAGAAACTGTCGCCGAGGTGGCAGAGGTTCCAGCTCAAGTTGAGACTGCAGATGATGCGGTTGCAACAGAATCATCAGCAGAAACTCCAGCGGAATAAAGAAAAGGAAACTAAAAAATGGCAAAGCTTTCACAGGCAGACTTAATGTCACAGTTCAAGGAAATGTCACTTGTCGAGCTCTCAGAGTTCGTTAAGGCATTCGAAGAAGAATTCGATGTCACAGCAGCAGCTCCAGTAGCAGCAGCAGGCGGAGCAGCACCAGCAGGTGGCGCAGCAGAAGCTCAGGACGAGTTCACAGTTGTACTTGAAGATGCAGGCTCACAGAAGATTGCAGTTATCAAGGAAGTACGTAACCTCAACTCAGCTCTCGGTCTTAAGGAAGCTAAGGATCTCGTTGACGCGACTCCTGCAGTTCTCCTCGAGAAGGCAAACAAGGAGACAGCTGATAAGGCAAAGGCAGCTCTCGAAGCAGCTGGCGCAAAGGTCACACTTAAGTAATAAGCACTTCTACGAAGTAGGAGTAATTCCGTCTTACTTAAAGAGAACCCCGTACCGAAAGGTGCGGGGTTTTTCTTTACCTCAGTGCTGGGCGAGATCCTACGAGTAAATTAATTATGTTAGAGCTATTCGCAAGCTCATCACTTGTTGTCGGAATAAATGTTGTGTAAATCGAAATAACGCCACGTGAAGAAGGTTTAAATGCACAATCAAAAGAGCTTATTACAGTCCGAGAGATACATCCAGGAATACGTTTGCCATTAGCATAAAAGGTTAATCGTCCCGCTGAACTTGTGCTTGCACGAATTGTAAGCAAGGTTCTAAATGCAGCAGGAGTCCCCGAGACCGCGGCTAGGGAAATCGTGGCAAGTGTAATCACTGTGTAAGAAATCATCACTGAACCATTTGACACAGAAGTATTTAATGAGTTTGAAGAGTTTGTTACCAAA
>CAJBMC010000143.1 GCA_903954055.1 uncultured Actinomycetes bacterium
ATTGCGGAATTCGTCCACTAGCTAAGACCATCGCTTGAAAGACTTCACCAAATGCATTGAGCGATAAGACGCCATCGCTCAGTCGGGCACCACCTGAGTGCCAAATCCCGATGATTGGTAATTGATACGACATCGCTTCTCGGTATGCGGCGAGGATGACATTCGAGCCCTCGATTCCGAGTGCACCAGATTTTGAAGTGGCATCGGATGCGAAGAGAACAACTTTATTTCCCTTGATGGTTCCGATTGCAGCAATCATTCCGCAATCTGTGCGGGGGAGTAAGAATTGAAAAGAACCAGCATCAATTAGCCGTTTGATGCGTACCTCTGGATCACGTGAATCTATTGCGATGGAATCGCTCATACCTAGAGTGTATTACTAAAAGTTGTGAGCGTTTAGATTGAGTTAAAGACAAGTACGACGTTATGGCCACCAAAGCCAAAAGAGTCGTTGAGCGCAGCGATATCGCCTGCGGGTAGCGCGCGAGGAGTATCACGCACTACATCGACAGTCACAGCTGGGTCTAAGTTTTCAATATTAATTGTCGGAGGGGCTAAACGGTCCTGGAGCGCCTTTACAAGAAATACAGATTCAATCGCGCCAGCGCCGCCGAGTAAGTGGCCGGTCATCGACTTTGTTGCAGATACTGCAACGTGATCTGCATCTGCACCGAGCGCCTTGCGAAGCGCATTAGCTTCTGCAACATCTCCTGCTGGTGTTGATGTTGCGTGTGCATTGAGATGAACAATATCTTTCGCAGTCATTCCAGCATTCTGTAGTGCAAACTTAATTGCACGCTGCACTCCCGAGCCCTCTGGATCTGGTGCCGCAATGTGATAGCCATCTGATGTAAGTCCTTGACCGCTAATCTCGCAGTAAATCTTTGCACCACGAGCCTTTGCGTGTTCGTACTCTTCGAGCACAAGGATTCCGCCGCCTTCACCCAATACAAAGCCATCACGATCACGATCATATGGACGCGAAGCGCGAGCAGGATCGTCGTTACGGGTTGAGAGCGCTTTCATCGCCGCAAATGCAGCCATCGGAAGTTGATGACATGCAGCTTCTACTCCACCGCTGACGACAATATCTGCGCGGTTGTTCTTAATCATTTCAAAGGCATATCCGATTGCTTCCGCACCAGATGCGCAGGCAGAGACCGGGGTATGTACGCCAGCCTTTGCTTGAAGTTCGAGACCAACATTTGCCGCTGGTCCATTTGGCATCAACATTGGAACGGTATGTGGGCTGACACTACGTGCGCCCTTTTCATTGAGAATATTAAATTGATCCGTCAGCGTAATTACTCCGCCGATACCAGATGCGACCACAACTCCGAGACGTTCTTTATCGAGATCGTCGGGGGATCCAGCATCTTTCCACGCCTCGCGAGATGCGATGAGTGCGAATTGTTCTGAGCGATCAAGGCGACGCATTTCTACTCGCTCCATCTGCTCGGATGGTTCTGTCGCAACGCGCGCAGCGAAATGCACTGGGAGCATTTCTCGCCAATCATCGGTCAAAAGCCGGACACCACTCTGGCCGGCGAGAATCGCCTTCCATGTTGTATCGACATCTCCACCGAGAGGGGTGGTTGCACCGAGTCCGGTGACCACTACGCGACGTTGTGACATACCTTTAAATCCTTACTTATTTCGCTGAATGAGCGTGGTGCTCGTTAGTTTGAAGCGTTGACGATGAAGTTAACAGCATCTCCCACTGTGACGAGGTCAGTTACCTTTTCATCAGGAATCTTTACACCGAAGCGCTCTTCGCAAGCGACAACAACTTCAACCATGCTGAGTGAGTCAACTTCGAGATCTTCTGTGAAGTTCTTATCGAGTTCGATTGATGCAGCTGGAATACCCGCAACCTCTTCAACGATCTCCTTGAGTCCTGCAAGTACATCTGCTTGTGCAAGCGCCATTGTGTTCATCCTTTTCTCTTACTCATTGTGTTGCTTATTTATCTTTGTAATTCTGTACGTCTATGTGAACAGGGATTTATTCTCTCCGAAAAAGAGCGCTACTTCCTAGTACCTACGCGCTTTTCCGCAGATATTTATGGTTTTGGCGGAAGTTTGACGACCTGGCCCGCATAAACGAGACCTGCGCCATACCCAATGATGAGAGCAAGTTTTCCGTGCAGCTCTGGATGCTGATCTAGTAACGCATCCATCGCAAGAGGTATTGAGGCGGCTGATGTATTTCCATTCTTGCGAATGTCATCGGCAATGATTACAGAAGATGGCATATCCATCTCTTTCGCCATCGTTTCAATAATGCGGACATTTGCTTGGTGTGGAATAAATGCATCAATATCATTGACAGTGAGCCCAGCTGCCTCAAGCGCCTTGAGTGCAGCCTTACTCATTGAAAATACTGCCCAGCGGAAAACCTTCTGACCTTCTTGCGAGATATTTGGCCACTTTATATCGGCCTTCGTTAATTGAGTTTCGGTATCGCGCACATCAATCCATGATGGATTCATCTGAATCGCATCACGACTATCTGCATCTGAGCCCCATACGACTGGACCGATTCCAGCCTCTTGCGATTCACCGATAATTACCGCACCGGCTCCATCTGCGAAGATAAATGCTGTTGCACGATCTGATGGATCGGTGAAATCTGAAATCTTCTCTGCGCCAATTACCAAAACTTTCTTCGAGGTACCGGCCTTCACGAAGTCATGTGCCATAGATACTGCGTAGCAAAAACCAGCGCAGGCAGCGTTGATATCAAATGCTGCCGCCTTTGGATTACCCATTCGCTGCAACAGAGCGGTCGCTGCCGATGGCGCCTGGAAAGGAAATGTAATCGTTGCAACAACGACAGTGTCGATATCGTCAATTGTTAGCTTTGCATTCTTGAGCGCATCTTCTGCTGCCCAGATTGCCATATCAAGTAGTGATTCAGATTCATCAGCGAATCTACGTGATTCAATTCCAGTACGTTGTTGAATCCACTCATCGCTAGATTCGATGCGATCGACAATTTCAGAGTTAGGTACGAGGCGTTTTGGTCGGTATGCACCGACAGCGAGAATCTGACTCTCGGAACCTTGACGGGTCTTGATACTCACTTACTTACCTCCATGTGTAGCTGCAAATGTAGATGCAACTTCGAGTTCGGCAGGGGATTTAAGTGCGCACTGTTCGATTGTCGGAACCGCACGCTTGATTAAGCCAACCAAAGTTCCTGCAGGGGCCACCTCAATTGCACCGGTGACACCTTGAGCCACCAAAGTCTCCATGCAGAGATCCCAACGAACCGGATTAGCAATTTGATTGACGATGCGGTCAAGGATTTCACGACCTGAAGTCAGCACCGCACCATCTTTATTGGAGAGCACACCGATAGCTGCATCACTGACTTCAATCTCTGCCGCCAAGGTACGCATTGGCTCAACCGCGGGTTGCATATATGAAGTGTGAAAAGCGCCAGCAACAGCTAACGCACGGACGCGCGCGCCTTCCGGTGCAAGTGATGCCAGCGCAGATAAATCTCCAGCGGCAACAATCTGTCCGCCGCCATTGTCGTTTGCGGCTACAAGTCCTGCATCAGCGATCGCCTTCAGTACAACTTCACGATCGCCGCCAAGCACGGCAGACATTCCCGCCGGAGCGAGAGCAGCAGCTTTTGCCATCTCGATACCTCGGGTGCGGACTAACTTCATGGCATCGAGTGGAGTAATTACACCGGCAAATGCAGCCGCGGTAATTTCACCAACAGAGTGGCCAGCAACGAATCTAAATTTTCCCGCCGCATTCAGCGAGCGTCCACTTAATAATCCAGCGGCAACGATGAGTGGCTGAGCATTTTCCGTATCTTTAATTTCGTCTGCATCTGCATGAACACCTAAGTGAACGAGATCTAGTCCAATCGCATCTGACCATTGAATTAAGAGCGCCTTATTCTCTG
>CAJBMC010000144.1 GCA_903954055.1 uncultured Actinomycetes bacterium
AACTCCAAGCCCTACCGCTTCATCAAAGGGCTAATAGCGAAATGATTTCTCGCCGCTTCTTACTTTCATTTCCAATCTTTCTCTTTGTCTATCTCTTGCAAGAAGGTTTCGTAACACAGATGCGCTTACCTGCAGGAGGCTTTTCAATCATTCTGATTTTTACCTTGGTATGGGCATCGATGAGTACGCCAGAGATTGGTGCACTCACCGGATTTAGTGCGGGTTTGATGATGGATTTATCGCAGACTTCGCCGGGGCCGTTAGGACATTGGACGCTAGTAATGATCCTTGTCGCCTTCACAATCTCATTCCTTTCATATGGCGATGATCACGCGCGCGCAAATCCGCTCAATATCGTCTTCTTAGTTGTAGCCGGCGTGGTGGGAGCACAACTAGCTTTTGCACTTTTAGGTCTGCTACTTGGCCAGCAACTTGGGAGCATCTCTCAGGTGGCATTTCTCTGCCTCGGAACCGCATTCTGGTCTGCGGTAATCACTCCGCTTTTACTTCCACTTATTTCTCGTGCACATGCGCTGGTATTTGGAACGGCCTCCAGAATATGAACCAACGTTCTCGCCTCTCACTTATCTTCTTGCAGATTTTTATCGCATCGCTCCTCTTTGCATTGATGGGGCGCCTCTTCTACCTACAAGTTGCTGCAGGTCCAAAATATAAGAGCGCAGCGCTGAGTATCCAGAGTCGAGATGTTGTTACGCCGGCTACCCGCGGACTTATTGTTGATTCTTCCGGTGTTCCACTCGCACTCAATAAAGTCGGACTTGCCGTTACTGTCGATCGCACCAAAATTGATAAGCAACCCGATAAAGGCGTTGCCGTATTAAAGGATCTCTCCACTCTTCTTAATCTTCAATATGCAGATGTATGGCAGCGAACACGACTCTGTGGCGAGCTACCAAAAGGGGCGAAAGCTGGATGCTGGACCGGCTCTCGATTTCAGCCGATTCCGATTACCAAATCTGCCGATCCGCAAATCGCACTTCAGATTGTTGAACGCTCTGATAAGTATCCTGGAATCTCCGCAACACCGATTGCCATCCGTGCCTACCCAGGAATTGCGGGAGTTAATGCCGCACATCTATTGGGATATGTAGGACCACTTACTGATTACGAACTCTCAGGTGCCAGCGGACGTTCTTACTTTAGATCTGAATCAATTGGTAAGGCCGGACTTGAGATTCAGTACGATAAATTTCTTCGAGGCACTCCAGGCATCAAGACGGTAATTGTTGACCGTAAGGAAGCTGTTACGAGTACAAGTCAAAATACAAAACCCGTTCCAGGTAATCACCTTGTGACCAATATCGATATCCGGCTTCAGGCAGCTGCCGAGAAAGCGCTTGCTGATGCGGTTCGACGCGCGCGTGGCGCCGGCCATCGAGCAGATGGTGGAGCTGTCGTTGTGCTCGATGTAAATAATGGCGCTGTCTTAGCGATTGCTTCTTATCCAACATTTGATCCCAACGCATTTGAAACTGGATTAACAGTTCAAGAAGCGAAAGATCTCTACAGTGAATCCACTGGTGTCCCTGCGCTCAATCGTTCGCTGCAAGGACTCTATGCGCCAGGTTCAACTTTTAAAGCGGTCTCTGTCATTGCCGCCCACGATGCCGGGTATTCGTTGACCCAGAACTACCAATGTCCAGCGAGCGTTGATGTTGGTACCCGAACATTTAATAACTTTGAAGCTAAGGCGCAAGGAACAATTTCTATGAAGAAGGCGATTGCAGTCTCTTGTGACACGATTTGGTACCAGATTGCATTTGATGAATGGCTCCGTGACGGTGGTCTCAAGCCAAAATCAGACGCGCATGATTATTTCTTCAACGCTGCTGGTCGTTTTCAAATGGGCACTAAGACCGGCATTGACCTGCCATCCGAGTCAAAGGGACGCCTCGCCGATCGAAATTGGCGCAGAGCTTGGTATGCGCAGAATAAAGACTTCTATTGCAATTATCAGAGTCGAACTACCAAGTCGCAGCAAACTCCGTTCTTAATTCAATTAGCAAAAGAGAATTGCATCGATGGCGATAAAATTCGTGCCGGCGATGCGGTGAACTTCGCCATTGGCCAAGGAGATACCGTTGTTACTCCTATTAAATTGGCACAGATGTATGCGGCAATCGCCAACGGTGGAACTATCTGGAAGCCAGTTGTAGCTAAGGCGGTTATTTCAAATGCCGGTAAGGTAATTAAGAGTTATCCCTATGAAAAGCAGGGAAATATTGATGTAGATGCAACAACTATTGCATTCTTACATGATGCCCTTCATGAGGTAACTGTGAGCGGCACTGCGGCTTCAGCATTTGCCGGTTTTCCAATCGCTACAGCTGGAAAGACTGGAACGGCCCAGGTATTTGGAAAGAATGCCAATGGCTCTGCGAAAGATGACACCGCTTGGTATGCATCCTTTGCTCCAGCTGATAAACCCAAGTTTGCAGTTGTGATGATGGTGAGCCAAGGTGGTTTCGGTGCAAGTACATCTGCTGTTGGTGTACGACAGATCTATGAGACGATTTTTGGAGTAAAGGGCTCGCAGGTAGATCCGACAAAGGCCCTCTTTCTCAACAATAATCCACCTGTGAAGTTACCTAAGATTTCACCAGCGACGAGACCAGCAGGGGAGAAGAAGAAATGAGTTCACTTATTTCGCGCAACCCATACCGTAGAGCTCGTAGACAATCTGCCTTTGCTGGATTCGATCCAGTTCTTACCGGTGCGGTTGGAATTCTGCTTTTAATTGGCACCTTGCTTGTCTATGCAGCAACCCGCGACTGGTACTCAGCAAATGGGTTAGATCCGCAGTACTACCTCAAGCGCCATGTCATCAACATCGTCATCGGGGTAATGCTTGCCTGGGGTACAACTGTTATTGATTACCGTTTACTCCGCGCCTACACACCAATCTTGTGGGGCTTCGGAGTACTTGGGCTCGCATTTGTTCTACTGCCAGGTGTAGGAAGTACCGTCAATGGTGCAAAGGCATGGATTCCGCTGCCAGGTGGATTTCAAATTCAACCTGCAGAGTTGGCGAAGATCTCAATCATCGTGGGAATCTCCATGATTCTTGCAGAGCGCAACCATGACTCCGATACGCCAACCACAAAAGATATTCTCCGCGCGCTAGGTATCACCGCGGTTCCAATCGCACTTATTCTCCTGCAGCCAGATATGGGAACGGTCTTCATCATTAGCGCATCGGTTGTAGCCATTCTTGGAATTTCCGGTGCACCAACTCGATGGGTTGCCGGTCTGCTGATTTTGGCAGTTCTTGGGGGAGTAGTTGCAACCAAAGCTGGCGTTATCAGTGGTTATCAGGTCAAGCGCCTGCAATCATTTGTGGATCCCAATGCAGATTCGCAAGGTTCTGGATATCAATTGCGACAAGCACGCATCACTGTTGGGTCTGGTGGCTTTATCGGAACCGGTCTCTTTAAGGGACCACAGACAAATGGTCGCTTCGTTCCAGAACAACAGACCGACTTCATCTTTACCGTTGCTGGTGAAGAACTTGGATTCTTAGGAAGTGGATTTATCGTCCTCCTCTACATCATTATTTTGATGCGAGCTTTTGCAATTGCACGAAGATCGTCGGACCCCTACGGGCAGATGGTCTGTACCGGAGTGATTGCCTGGTTTGCATTTCAAACTTTTGAAAACATTGGAATGACCTTGGGCCTTATGCCGATGACTGGAGTGCCGCTGCCATTTATGTCATATGGCGGATCGAGCATGTTTGCCAATCTCATCGGCTTTGGGCTCTTACAGAACGTTCACGCCCGTCATCGGGGATAAATTCACGCTTAGTTCACTAGGGAATGAGACATTTCCTGACTCCTCTGCCATACTTACATCACATCTTGAGCGCGGCCAGCGATCGAAATCGCGCCTCGCGGCTTAAGACCAGAAGATTTATCACCAGGATTGATCAACTTATTTTTTGAAATGAAGGTATTTACATATGGCTATCGAGCCAAAATCTCCGCGCAAGCGTGCTTCCAAGGCAAAAACTTCTAAGAAGGCTGGCATTCCAGGCGAAGTTGAAAGTGCAGATGTTGCACCTGTAACTGATGCCGGCTTTACTGAAACTCCAGAAGCTGCCGCACCAAAGACTCGTAAGAAGGCTGCGGTTCCAGTTCCAGTCTTCCAGGCGCCAGCTGCAGATAAAGCTCCAGCTAAGGCACGTAAGGCAACTGCAAAGGTTGCTCAAGAAGAGTCAACTTCGGATTCAAGTAGCGAAACATCTGACACCTCAGAGTCACCATCTGATTCAGAGAGTCGCTCTTCCCGTAATCGTCGCCGCCGTCGCGGTGGTCGCGGACGCCGCAAGCCAAATGGCGTTGAGGGCGTAGATGATGAGAATTCAACTGATTCAGAGGATTCATCGGATGACTCTGAAGAGACAACCGATGCCGATGGCACCACGCATCGTCGTCGCCGTCGCCGCCGTGCAACTGGTGATGGTGTTACTCCAGGCGAAGTCATTGATGAGGATGGCGTAGTCACAGTAGTTAAAGTCCGTGAAGTCCGCGAGAAGGCCGATCGCCCAACCCGTGATCGTTCTACCCGCGATCGCAATTCACGTAATACACGTACCCGCGATCGCGATCGTAATGATTCATACCGCGAGCCATACCGTCGCCGCGGAACAATTCTTACCGATGCAGATTTCCTCGCTCGTCGCGAAAATGTTGATCGTGAGATGGTTGTTCGTCAGATTGGTGATCGAATTCAGATTGCTGTCATTGAAGATAATGTGATGGTTGAGCATTACGTCAACCGAAACGCTAACGTTTCTTACGTCGGCAACGTTTATCTTGGTCGTGTTCAGAATGTACTTCCATCAATGGAAGCTGCATTCGTTGATATTGGAAAGGGCCGCAACGCGGTTCTCTACGCCGGCGAAGTAAATTGGGATGCTGCAGGTATCTCTGAATCAGAGCCACGTAAAATTGAAATGGTTTTAAAGACTGGTCAGCCGGTCTTGGTTCAAGTTACAAAGGATCCAATCGGCCAGAAGGGCGCACGTCTAACTAGCCAGATTTCATTACCTGGTCGTTACGTGGTCTTTGTTCCTGGCGGTGGAATGTCTGGTATTTCAAAGCGACTTCCTGAGTCTGAGCGAACTCGCCTTAAGTCAATCTTAAAGAATCTTATTCCAGATACTGCAGGCGTCATCGTTCGTACAGCTGCCGAGGGTGTTAGCGAAGAAGAACTCACCTCTGATGTCGAGCGTCTCAAGGCGCAATGGGAAGATATCTACCAGAAGTCAGAGAATCCAAACTTCCATGCACCCGCACTTCTGCTTTCAGAGCCAGATCTTGCAGTGCGAGTAATTCGAGATATCTTCAATGAAGATTTCCGCAAGCTCACAATTCAAGGCAATGAGGCTTGGGAAGAAATTAGCTCTTACCTCGGATCAATCGCGCCAGAGCTTTCTAAAAAGCTAGAGAAGTATTCTGGAAATGGCGACTTGTTCGCTGACTTCCGCGTTGAAGAACAACTCGCTAAGGCATTCGATCGCAAGGTCTATCTGCCTTCTGGTGGATCACTTGTCATCGATCGCACAGAAGCGATGGTTGTAATTGACGTTAACACCGGAAAGTTCATCGGTAAGGGCGGAAACCTCGAAGAGACCGTTACCAAGAACAACCTGGAAGCAGCAGAAGAAATTGCTCGCCAATTACGTCTCCGTGACCTCGGTGGAATTGTTGTTATCGACTTTATCGATATGGTCCTCGAGTCAAACCGAGAAGCAGTTCTTCGTCGATTAGTTGAGTGTCTCGGTCGCGATCGCACAAAGCATCAAGTTGCTGAGGTAACTTCACTTGGTCTCGTCCAGATGACACGTAAGCGCGTCGGTCAAGGACTTATCGAAGCATTCTCTACAACATGTGATTCTTGTAATGGGCGTGGTATTCATATCCATATGGATCCAGTAAAGATGAAGGCGCCGATGCCACAGGTAAATTCACAGAGCGCTCATCATCCTGATGTTGAAGATGGAGAAGAAGATTCCGCAACCGAGCACGAATTCCATGAGACCCTCAATGATGAGGCTCCGGAAGATTCAGAGGCAGTGATAACTCCTAAGGGAAAGCGTCGCCGTCGCGCCGCTAGCTCTGGCGTCATTACCGCCTAAGAAGTACGAGTATTCCGGGCCAATTTGGCCCACTCTGACCCAATTTGACCCTAAGGGTGCGAAATCCGTATCCTTAGCGTCTGCCCGAGGCACCCCCTCAGGCGTAATCAGTTAAGAAACTAGAGGTATGAGCGTGTACGCAATCGTAAAAGCTGGCGGTCGCCAGGAGAAGGTAACAGTGGGCGAGACCATCACTGTTGACCGAATTGATGCAAAGGTTGGCTCTTCAGTTAACTTCACCACGCTCCTCGTTGTTGATGGCGCTAACGTCACAACAGATCCAAAGGTTCTCTCTGGCGTAAAGGTCACTGGCGAAATTCTTGAAGAGACTAAGGGTCCAAAGATCGACATCCTTCGTTACAAGAACAAGACAGGTCACCGTCGCCGTCAAGGTTTCCGTGCTCAGCACACACTAGTAAAGATCACCGCTATCAGCGGTGCTAAGTAATCGCGAAGGTTAAGGGAGCAAGTAAATGGCAAGTAAGAAGGGTGTCTCCTCGACACGTAACGGTCGCGATTCCAATCCACAGTACCTTGGCATCAAGCGCTTCGGTGGACAGCTAGTAAACGCAGGCGAGATCCTCGTACGTCAGCGTGGAACACACTTCCACCCAGGCGCAAATGTAGGCCGCGGTAAGGATGACACTCTCTTCGCACTCGCAGGTGGATCTGTTGAGTTCGGTCGCGCTCGCGGTCGTCGCGTAGTGAATGTGGTTCCTGCAGTTTAATTAAGGTTTCTCTTAAGAGAGCGGGCCGCATTTATAGCGGTCCGCTTTTTTATTACACATCCCATTTTGATTCGTCGCAAGAAAGCAAACTAGTAAGAAAACTAGTAAGAAAACTAGAAGGTAAAGGAGAAGTTCGATGACAACATTCGTTGATCGCGTGCAGCTCTTTGCTAGCGGCGGAAAAGGTGGAGATGGTTGCGTCTCCGTAAAGCGGGAAAAGTTCAAACCACTTGGTGGTCCAGATGGCGGTAATGGTGGACGCGGTGGCGATGTCATTCTCGTTGTCGATTCTTCAGTAACAACACTTCTTGATTTTCACCATTCTCCACACCGCAAAGCAACTTCAGGTCATCAGGGTTATGGCGATCGTAAAGATGGCGTATCTGGCGAAGATATTATTTTGCCGGTTCCAAATGGAACAGTTATCTACGAAAATGGCGAGCAGATTGCTGACCTTGTAGGTATTGGAACAACATTCCTTGCCGCGCGTGGTGGAATGGGTGGATTAGGAAATAACTCACTCGCATCTTCTAAGCGCCGCGCACCAGGTTTTGCCCTTCTTGGCGAACCAGGTGAAGAACGTGCCCTCACTCTTGAACTTAAATCAGTTGCAGATATTGCACTCGTTGGCTTTCCATCTGCAGGCAAATCTTCTTTAATTGCTGCAGTCTCTGCTGCCCGTCCAAAGATTGCTGATTATCCATTCACAACACTTGTTCCTAACCTCGGCGTTGTACAAGCTGGTGATACACGATTTACCGTTGCAGATGTACCTGGGCTGATCCCAGGAGCGTCAGAGGGAAAGGGCCTCGGCCTGCAATTCCTTCGCCACGTCGAGCGTTGCGTCGCTTTGGTCCATGTTCTTGATTGCGGAACGCTTGAAACAGATCGAAATCCAGTCGATGACTTAGATGCGATTGAGAAAGAACTCGCACTCTACGGAGGACTTGAAGATCGTAAACGGATTGTTGCACTTAACAAGATTGACCTTCCAGATGGTTCTGCTATGGCAGATATGGTTGAGGATCAACTTAAAGCTCGTGGATACGATGTTTACAAAGTTTCTGCCGCATCTCGTGAAGGCCTGCAAGATCTGATGTATGCAATGGCTCGCCTTGTCCAGGCAGAGCGTGTTGCGGCGAAGGCGGAAGAACGCACTCGCATTATCTTGCGCCCAATGGCGGTCGATGATTCTGGATTTACCGTTCAGGTAAATGGTGATGGATCGTTCTCTGTTCGTGGTGCGAAGGTATATCGCTGGGTACTTCAAACTAACTTTAAAAATGCGGAAGCAATCGGATATCTCGCAGATCGCCTTGCACAACTAGGAGTTGAGAAGGCGCTCTTTAAGGCTGGCGCTGTTGCAGGTTCGGAAGTTCGCATTGGTTCTGGCATTAATGAAGTTGTCTTCGATTGGGAGCCAACGATCGAGGCTGGCGCAGAACAGCTGGCAGGATTCCTACATCGTCGCGGTGAAGATTCACGCCTTGAGGGAACATGGAATGCTCCAGAGCGGGTTGAAGATATTCTCAGCGAAGAAGAGATTGCAGAACAGTGGGAGTACAAAGTTGCAGACCCACACACGCCACGTATCGAAGAGATTGCAGCAGATATTGCCGGCGATGCAGAAGAATTAGGTAATGATTTCGACGATAACGCGGTGGAGGAGTAAGCGATGAGCCGTCAGGCGGTAACTTCAGCCAAGCGCATCGTCCTTAAGGTCGGTTCTTCTTCGCTCACAGGTTCTGCCGGTTCAGCGCTAGATGCAACTGCGGTCGGCAAAATTGTTGATCTCGCAACTTCGCTTCGCGCTCGTGGGGCAGAAGTACTCATCGTTTCATCTGGTGCAATTGCAGCTGGATTGGCACCGCTCAAACTTTCAGCGCGTCCAAAAGATCTTCCAACCCAACAGGCAGCAGCATCTGTTGGGCAAGGGCTCTTGATTGCAAAGTACAACGAGCTCTTTACCGCGCATTCGATTGTCTCTTCCCAGGTTCTGCTGACAACCGAAGATGTTGTACGTCGTTCGCATTACAACACTGCCCAGCAAACACTTTCTCGCCTAATTTCATTAGGCGTTGTCCCAATAATTAATGAGAATGACTCAGTCGGTACCGCTGAAATTCGCTTTGGTGACAATGATCGACTGGCTGCACTTGTCGCACTTCTCGTGCAAGCAGATTTGTTAGTTCTTATCTCAGATATCGATGCTCTCTATGATGCCCATCCATCACAGCCAGGAGCGAATGCGATTCACGAAGTTTCAGACTTTGCAGATATTGACTCAATTGAAGTTGGGGGAGCCGGTTCTGCCGGAGTTGGTAGCGGCGGCATGGTGACAAAGATTGAGGCTGCTCGTATTGCAACTTCTGCTGGAACGCCAATGCTTCTCACTTCGCTATCGAATTCAACCGATGCACTGGCCGGCAAAGAGATCGGAACTATCTTTCACGCGCAAGTTTCAAAGACAAATTCTCGTTTACTCTGGCTGGCACATGCATCATCTGCGCGTGGACGCCTTGTTCTCGATGCTGGTGCGGTCACTGCAATTCTCGAAAAGGGAGTCTCACTTCTTCCTGCTGGAGTCACAGCAGTTGAAGGCGAATTTTCTGCTGGTGATACCGTCGAGCTTTCGAGTCGAGATGGCAAAGTCATTGCTCGTGGTTTAGTTGCATTTGATTCGGGTGAGATTCCGCAGATGCTCGGTCGATCTACTAAAGAACTTGCAGCAACTCTAGGCGCAGAGTACGAGCGCGAACTCGTACATCGTGACGATTTAGTGCTTCTCTGAGACCTGTTTCAATACAGCGGCCACCATTGGTGAACGATTGTCGGTATTAGTTGGTTCGTCCGATAGCTTCACAATCAAAGTTTTATTTGGGATATCTGCATAGACGAACTGTCCATGAAGACCAAGCATCAAACTGACTCCAGGGTATGGATGCCACATGTATGCGCCATAACCCCAGCCATAATCAAGACGAGTTACCGGTGAAGTCAGGCGCTTCATCCAGGCGGTGGAGATAACTTGACGCTTTGTTGCTGGAACTATTCCATTGTCCAAGACGAGCTGACCGATTCGGGCGTAGTCGCGTGCGTATGCGTTGAAACAGCAGAAGGTCTTCTCAATTCCACCCACATGATCAACATTCCAAGTCGCATTATGTTCTGCGCCAACAGCCTGCCAGATATTTGTGCTGAAGTAATCAGAGACAGATTGACCCGTAACTTTCTTGATGATCATGCCGATCATCTCTGGATCAACACTTCGATAGATTGATTGGGTGCCCGGTTTGAAGGCCATCTTTCGGTTATGCATCAAGAACCAATGCATATCGGTTCCGCCATACATCTGAGCAATTGCTACACCCCAACCAGATGGACCGGATGGGTAGTTATCTGAGACGCCGACCCCTGATTGCATATCAAGGAGCTGTTGGATGGTGATGGTGTCAAAATCTCCGCCAGTCTTGAATTCAGGGAAGTACTTCACAAATGTGTCCTTCTCACTGATCTTGCCTTGATCAATTAATTGACCTACAACAATTGAGGTCATCGTCTTTCCGACCGAATATGACGGTAGGCGGAGATTGGAGAACTTCTTATCCTTGTAATACTCGTAAGTGATTTTTCCATTACGAATCACTAAAAATGCATTTGTATGAGTTGTATCTAAGAAATTTTGGAATGAAAGAGAGTTGCCGTTGTAGATAACATTGCCTGGAGTCTCAGGTTTACCCATCTGCCAATCGCTCACCTTTGCACCAGCTTTGATTATGTGGCTCGGCATCAAATCAGGAGTCTTTGAAGCAGGCGCTAATCCCAATCGAATCGTGGAGATTGGATCTGGGTAATGAATCACCTTGGTCAATCCGAAGAGAGCAAGGTAGAGAGCCAATAGAACAATGACGGTATTGCGGGCGACCTTCAATAAAGTAGACACATCGGCAGGGTAGCTCGAAGTAGACTTCCTGTCATGGATTCAGTCGCACTTGTCGGGGGATTAGCTCTCACCGCCCGCACTGCTGCCCGCACGCTATCGACCGCATCGGGTTCGGAGCGCAAAGCTGCCCTAGAAGCAATCGCAGAGGCGCTGGATTCTCGTTCAACAGAAATCCTTGCTGCCAATGAAATCGATATGGCTAATGCACGTGGCGAGAATCTGCATCCGCAGATGCAAGACCGACTTTTACTAACTGCAGAGAGAATCGCTGGAATGGCAGATGGTGCGCGCCAAGTAGCTGCGCTTGCAGATCCACTCGGTCGCACATTGAAAGAGTCAACACTTCCTA
>CAJBMC010000145.1 GCA_903954055.1 uncultured Actinomycetes bacterium
CGGAACATTTAAGAGCGCTGCGCTACGTATCCCGGCAGTAGCTGCAATGGGCTTTGACATTCTCTATCTTCCGCCGATTCACCCAATCGGAGAGACCCATCGAAAGGGTCGCAATAACTCTTTAACTCCCACTGCAACAGATCCCGGTGTTCCCTGGGCGATCGGCAGCGCCGATGGTGGGCATATGGCGATTAATCCAGCACTTGGCACGATGAAAGATTTTGAAGATTTTGTATCTGCTGCAAAGAAGAACAAGCTTGAAGTCGCACTTGATTTTGCTCTCCAAGCTTCACCTGATCATCCGTGGGTAAAAGAACATCCAGAATTCTTCACCCGTCGCATCGATGGATCAATTGCCTATGCCGAGAATCCGCCGAAGAAGTATCAGGATATTTACCCCATTAATTTTGATAATGACTACCAGGCAATTCTCGAAGAGTCACTGAAAACATTACGTTTCTGGATTTCAAAAGGTATCAACATCTTCCGCGTTGATAATCCGCATACCAAGCCGGTTCATTTCTGGGCTGATGTGATGAATACGATTCGGATTGAGTCCCCCGATGTTATTTTCTTAGCTGAGGCATTTACCTCACCTTCGATGATGCATGCCCTTGGTAAAGCGGGCTTCCATCAGTCCTATACATATTTCACATGGCGCACCTCGAAGCAAGAGTTAATTCAATACAGCGAAGAAGTTGCCCATCAAACTTCCGCATTCTTCCGCCCAAATTTCTGGGTGAATACTCCAGATATCAATCCCTTTCACTTGCAGAGTGGCAATCCCGCAATCTTCGCTATTCGCGCAGCTCTCGCCGCAACTCTAACTCCTTCGTGGGGAATGTATGCCGGGTACGAGCTCTATGAACATCGCCGCTTTAAAGAAGGCGGCGAGGAATACCTCGACTCAGAGAAGTATGAGATTAAGGTCCGCGATTGGGAAGGTGCAGAGAAGAAGAAGCTCACCTTGGCTCCTTTTATTACAGTGCTTAATAAAATTAGACGCGAAAATGTGGCACTTCAACGGTTACGCAATCTTCGATTCCACCATTGCGATAACGACCAAATAGTCGCTTACTCAAAGCGAGAGGGAGATAACCTGATTTTGGTTGTCGTCAATCTCGATCCGAACTTTGCACAAGAGACAACAGTTCACTGGGATCTAAAATTATTAGGAGTTGCTTCGGAAAACTTTGAGGTCACAGATCTCATCGATTCTGCGCAATATCAATGGTCTGCCCAAACCTATGTTCGCCTCGATCCAACAAGGTTATCTGGCAAAGTTGTTCACATTGCGAAGGTAAAGCTTTAGAATTACTCCATGAGTTTTCTCTCGAAGTTATTTAAAGGTAAGACTTCACCGGAAGAAAACCAACAATCTGCCAGCTATCTCAATCCTTATTCAACTCTTGGCGAACTTGATTTCCATCTCATCAACGAGGGACGTCATGAAAAGTTATGGGACGCGCTTGGCTCACATGTGATCCGAGATCAAGGTGGCGAGTTACTCGGCACCGCATTCTCAGTCTGGGCGCCTAATGCGCAGGCGGTGAGCCTGATTGGTGATCATAATTTCTGGGATAAATCTGCACATCCAATGGTCCGCCAGGGCTCGACTGGAATTTGGGAACTCTTTCTCCCTGGAGTTGGTGCGGGTACAAAATATAAGTTCGCAATCTGCGGCGCATTTGGGCAGTGGGTAGATCACGCCGATCCATTAGCGCGACAGACTGAGTGCCCACCTTTAACAGCATCAATCGTCAATGAAAGTTCCTATATTTGGAGCGATAGCGAGTGGATGCAGAAGCGTCGGGATTTTCAACCATGGCGTTCTCCGGTATCGGTCTATGAAGTCCATCTCGGCTCTTGGCGCCCTGGACTTACCTATCGACAACTCGCGGTCGAACTCGTCGAATATGTCACTGCAAATGGATTTACTCACGTTGAATTTCTTCCAGTTACTGAACACCCATATGGTCCATCGTGGGGATATCAAGTCACCTCATTCTTCGCGCCGACTGCGCGCTTTGGATCTCCAGATGATTTCCGCTTCTTAGTCGATGTGCTCCATGAATCACATATCGGTGTAATTCTTGACTGGGTGCCAGCACATTTTCCAAAAGATGAATGGGCGTTAGCTCGCTTTGATGGAACTGCGCTATACGAACATGAGGATCCTCGACTGGGAGAGCATCCTGACTGGGGCACACTGATATTTAACTTTGGCCGCAATGAAATTCGTAACTTCTTAGTTGCTAGCGCACTCTATTGGTTGGAAGAATTTCATATCGATGGCCTCCGGGTAGATGCTGTGGCCTCGATGCTTTACCTTGATTACTCACGTAAAGAGGGCGAATGGCTTCCCAATAAATTCGGAGGCCGTGAAAATCTTGAAGCTGTGCAGCTCTTACAAGAGGCAACATCGACTGCATATAAATCGCATCCAGGCATCATGATGATCGCCGAAGAATCTACCGCTTGGCCAGGCGTTACCCGTGATACTTCAAGCAATGGCCTCGGCTTTGGATTTAAATGGAATATGGGCTGGATGCATGACACCCTCGAGTACTTACAGCACGAGCCCGTTCATCGCGCCTATCACCATAATGAAATCACCTTCTCAATTCTCTATGCCTGGTCTGAAAACTTTATGCTCCCCTTATCGCATGATGAAGTTGTTCATGGGAAAGGTTCGCTCGTTAATAAATTTCCCGGTGACCGTTGGCAGAAGCTTGCGACTTTGCGGGCGCTCTACGGTTTTATGTGGGCCCACCCAGGAAAGAAATTACTCTTCATGGGCCAAGAATTTGCTCAGAACGATGAGTGGAATCAAGAAGCTGGTCTTCAGTGGTACCTCACGGAATTCGCCGAGCATCGTGGCGTGCAAGCAGCACTCGCTGATATCAATGCAAATTACAAACGCCACCCCGCTTTATGGGAGAAAGATGTAAACCCAGAGGGATTTCAGTGGATTGTCGGCGATGATGGGGCAAATAATATCGTTGCATTTACCCGGTGGTCAGATGCTGGATATCCACTGGTCTGCGTTACAAACTTCTCGCCAGTGCCACAAGAGTTCTACTCACTTCGAATGCCAACGGCAGGTGTCTGGAGAGAAATCGTCAATACTGATGATCTCAAATATGGTGGCAGCGGCATTTCAAATAATTCATTTGCAGTTGATGTTGATTCCGATCTCTTTACGACT
This sequence comes from uncultured Actinomycetes bacterium, assembly GCA_903954055.1. Taxonomy (GTDB): domain Bacteria; phylum Actinomycetota; class Actinomycetes; order Nanopelagicales; family Nanopelagicaceae; genus Planktophila. The sequence goes on from CAJBMC010000145.1 coordinate 3,209, forward strand.
TTACGGATTCCGCCACTTGCTACAGTCTGGTTTGAGCGCGCTTAATTACTGCCCCTCAAATACTTTGGTAAAGCTATAAGCAATAAACATCAAAGCTGCCGGAATCATGAGCGCTAGAGCAATGGATCCAGTGAGCCCAATAACCCCAGCGACAATAAGCTTGAGCGAGTTAGTCAAGAGATTATTCATCACTCCAAATTGACCCACCACAACAGAGCTTGGATGTGGAGATCTGCGATTTGCGGCGCTGGTAAAGCTAGGCGCTAAGAATGATGATCCAAGTCCGCCTAAGGCAAAACCAATTATGAAAAGTATGTAAGAGATTGTCTTAAGGGATGTTGGCAGATGCGTCGCAATAATGATTGGAATACCAAAACCTAAGCCGGCAAGAATTGTCGCCTCCTTTGAGAGATCTCTCAAGGTATAACGCGGCAAGAGGGTATGAACTCGAAGTCGTCCGATAATCATGCACAAGGTAAATGCAACGTAAGGAACCGCACTCAACCCGGAGGTGACGTTTAAGCGTTCGCGGGTGAAAATTGTGCCCCAATCTCCCACGGATGCCTCTAGGAAAATTGCACTCGCCATTCCAATACTTACCGGCCAATCCAAATGGAATGAGGTAAAAATATCTTTCACAGAATATTGAATATCTGAGTGCGCCTTAGCCTTAACTAAAACTGGCCGTAATCGAATAAATATTGCCACCATCGCAACACCACATGTAATCGATGTGAAGTCGAGATGGTGCATGAGGTCGATATGGCCGATCAGCAAACCAGAGACGATTGCAGTACTGAGCGCACCAGCGCTCCAAAATCCCGAGGCGCTTGTTACGACATTCTCTTTACTTCGTTCCTGTATTTGAAAGCCCTGCGTATTGATACAGACGTGGACCGCCATGATTCCAAAACCCACGCCCATATTGAAAAAAGTAAAGGCAAGTGGACTATGTACGTGGATTGCGCCTAATAATGAGAGAAAGAGAAATGTCACGGAAGAGACGGCAACCCGAAATAAACCTAAGTTATGAACAATCTGCCCAATCGTCAGTAGCGAAACCATTGCACCAATCGAACCCGTAGTCAGAATTGTTCCGAATGCTCCATTGCTCAGATGCAGAGATGCTTTCAACTCTGGAAAGCGAGGAACCCATGCCATCACTCCAAAACCAAAGATAAAGAAGAGGGCGTGGAGAAGCCTTTTTTCTAAGTTCTGAGAAATGACTTTAGGGCCACTCATTTAGAAGAGCGCATTCGCAAGCGAGGTGCGAGCTTTAATTACTCGTGGATCTGCTGGGTCAACGAGTGCAAAGAGCTCAAGTAGGCGTTCTTTCACAAGCTTTCGCTCCTCGCCTTCAAGTATCGCAATGAGGTCGAGTAATCGCTTAAATCCTGGCTCGAGGTAGCCTCCCATAATCTCGACATCGGCACATTGCATCTGTAGCGCAACATCATGAGGAGCTTCGATTGCCTTCTTCATAATCTCAGCTGCATCTAAGCCATCGGTGCGAATCAATAATTGAACTTGTGCTAAACCTAATTTTCCGTAAACATCATTAGGTTTACGTTCTAAGAGCGCCCGGTATGCCGCTTCAGCTGCTGCATAATCACCATTATCTAAAGCCGCGAGTGCCTCTTCTTCCTCAGGTTCTGCATTCTCCACCGGAGCTTCGCCGACACCTTGTTGGGCGGCCAGGGTAAGAATCTTTGTGATGACTTCGCGCAACTGAGTCTCGTTGAGGGCCTGTTCTACAAATGGAATTGGTTGCTCTGCGATAAAGACCAGACCATATGGAATCGTGCGAGTCTGTAGTGCTTGCGCAACTTGCGGCTGCTCATCAATGTTAACGCGCGCTAATATCCATGCGCCTTCATCAGCGAGAGCTAACTTGCCGAGAGTGCGAAGCATTTCAACAGACTCTGCAGACCGCGCAGACCAACAGAGGACAACTACCGGTTTTGCCACCGACATTGGCAAGAACTCTGAACTCAGGTTTGCTGCAGTGATTTCAAGACCTGGCATCGGCGTTGAGGTATCTACCGGTGATTTACCGAGGCCACTTAAATCATAGGCTTGACCGAAATTCGGAGGAAGTGTCATAGCGATGTTCCAATCGTGAGATCGACGCCAGAGTCACGGCGATGCGGCAGAATTTCATTGACATACGATTGTGCAGCAAATTCAAGGCCAACATCGTGACCAGCCTTCTCGCTTAAGTACCAGCGGTGTTCTAACGCTTCATGAAAGAACTGTGCGACTTCAATCCGGCCAAGTAATTCATTGGGAATAAGTGCAACAGTCGGATTGAAGACCTCATCTAGCCAACGACGTGCTGATTCAGCGACCGGAGGCTTAGGTGATTTTTCTCGTCCGCGATATCTATCAAATGATGCGAGCAATCGTTTTGCTTGAAGTTCTTCTGTATCAAGGCCCATCAATTCACGAAGACGGTTCTTGTGATAACCCGCTGCGACAAGTTTTGGTTGGAAGTACAACTTTCCAGTTGATTTACCTTCTTCTTCTAACTGCACTGAAACTTCTTCTACCGCAAAGCCAAGATCATGGAGTTGGCGCATCGCACGTTCAACAGCATGGCGATCATTAGGGTCTAAGACTTGACGTTCCTTGAGCGCAGCCCATAATCGGTGATATCGCTTAATCAAAGCATTACTTGCGCGAATCGGATCCATCCCTGGATAGAGAACTCCTGAGAGTGCGAGATCTTCCAACTCTGCTGCAACGTTGAAGTGGGCAATCTCTAAATCATGTTCGCGC
>CAJBMC010000146.1 GCA_903954055.1 uncultured Actinomycetes bacterium
CTCCATTTGCTTGCGAAGAATCGCCACCGGTAACGATGTACTGACGCTCGCCTGGCATTACAAAGTGAAGTCGCTCGCGGGCTTGTGACTTTATATATTCAGGGTTCTGCCAGAGCGTTAACTCTTTCCGAGCTGCATCGAGGGCTGCATAGTCACTCGATAATTGCGATTGCAGGGCGCTGATTTGCGCACGTTGAGTAAAGTAATTTTTAATCGGTGGAGCTAAGAAGAGTGCCAATGCAAAGAAGATTGCAGCAATAGCAAAGGTCCGACCCGATCCCTGGTGGCGGTTGAAATTTAAGTTACGTGAACTGTAACTCTTCCTTCGCGCGCCACCAGATGATCGACGGACCATTTTTGGTTAAGCCTTTTCCTTATGCCTTGAAACGTGGAAATGCCTGGCGACCTGCATAGATAGCGCCGTCAGAGAGTTCTTCTTCAATGCGTAGCAGCTGGTTGTATTTTGCAACGCGCTCTGTTCGTGAAGGTGCACCAGTCTTAATCTGGCCACAGTTAGTTGCGACAGCGAGGTCAGCAATCGTTGTGTCCTCTGTTTCACCGGAACGGTGGGACATCATGCTGCGGTAATTTGCACGGTGTGCAAGATCTACTGCATCGAGAGTCTCAGTGAGGGTTCCAATCTGATTTACCTTAACGAGAAGTGCGTTGGCGGTATCTGTCTCAATTCCCTTTGCAAGACGTGTTGGATTTGTGACGAATAAGTCGTCTCCAACAATCTGAATCTTTGAACCGAGTGATGCTGTCATTGACTTCCAGCCAGCCCAATCTTCTTCATTGAGTGGATCTTCGATCGAAACGATTGGGTATGAAGCTACCAAATCAGCGTAATAAGCGATCATTTCGTCAGAAGATAACTTCTTACCTTCGAAGTTGTACTTACCTGCATCGTGGAATTCGGTAGCTGCAACATCCATCGCAAGTGCAATATCGGTTCCTGGCTTAAATCCTGCTGCAGAAATCGCCTCGATGATGAGGTCAAGAGCTGCACGATTTGAATCAAGGTTTGGCGCAAATCCACCTTCGTCACCGACAGAAGTTGCAAGTCCGCGCTTCTTAAGAACAGCCTTAAGTGCGTGGTAAATCTCTGCACCCCATTGAAGTGATTCGCGGAATGTTGGTGCACCGATTGGAGCAATCATGAACTCTTGAACATCAACGTTGGTATCAGCATGTGCTCCACCGTTGAGAATATTCATCATTGGAACTGGAAGCACATGTGCATTTGGTCCACCAAGGTAACGGAAGAGAGAAAGGTCAGATGACTCAGCTGATGCCTTTGCAACTGCAAGCGAAACTCCAAGAATTGAGTTAGCGCCAAGGCGAGACTTATTTGGCGTGCCATCGAGTGCGATCATCTCTGAGTCGATGAGTCGCTGATCTTGTGAGTCATAACCTTCAATTGCAGGAGCAATCTCATCATTTACAAAAGCAACTGCCTTGAGAACGCCCTTACCGAGGTAGCGCTTCTTATCGCCATCGCGGAGCTCTGAAGCTTCGAATGCACCAGTTGATGCGCCACTTGGAACTGCAGCACGAGCTTGGGTTCCATCTTCGAGCTGAACTTCTACTTCAACCGTTGGGTTTCCGCGCGAATCAAGAATTTCACGAGCGCCGATTGCTTCAATAATTGCCACTTGGGACTCCTTCAGATGTAGATATTTTAAAATTGATTGGAGATTAAGCGCTCTTCATTGAACGACCTGAGGCAATCTTACCGTGCTCGCTACTCTGGATTAGAGAGGGTCAATTCCTTAATAAAGGCGCGGGCTTGGGCTCGAAGCGCTAATTCTGGGTCTATTTCATGCTCATATGCCCAGGCAATTACTGATGCAAGGGCCGCTCCAACAGATTCTTCTGTAGCTTGAATATTGGATGAATATTTATCAATCTTTAAAGGTGTTCCATATTTATCAGCGCGATAGATCAGCTTCGAGACAAGCGGCAGGGCTGGTTGAGACATCGCAACTCCGTCGATTGCAGATGTACGCCCCTTCTCTTTCGCCTTGATTGCTTCCCAATTCTCAATAATTTCTTCAGTTCCGTTTACCTCAAGCCCGGCAAAGACATGCGGGTGGCGACTGATGAGTTTATCTGCGATTGCTCCAGCAACATCATCAATAGTAAATGGATGGGTCGGATGATCTTGTGCGATGCGAGAGTGGAAATACACCTGCAGTAGAACATCGCCGAGTTCTTCGCGCATGCCGATTCGATCGTTTGTTTCGATGGCATCGATAAATTCGTACGACTCTTCTAAGAGATATTTAATAAGCGATTCGTGGGTCTGCTCTGCATCCCACGCACAACCACCGGGCGAACGTAATTTATCCATCACCTCTACGAGGCGTAAGAGTTCTGAACCGAAAAGTCGATCAGACATTACTTCGTAGCAGGAGCCTTTACAGACGTTCCGGCAGAATCAGTTGCAACGATATCGCCTGTTGTGTCATCCCACTTTCCATAACGTGGATTGACCTTGATCTTCAGCTCTTTTGTCTTTGCAACAACGAGCTCTGAAATCTTCGCACTAATATCTTTATCCGCAACACCGGAGCCCTTAAGCGCAGCAGATAACTTGTCAGAGATCAGAATTGCTCGTACATACGCATCAAAATTTGTTGATGCAATTTGTGCTGATACAAGGTTCTGAGGAAGTGAAGCTTCGCCGCCACCTTGAGTGATCATATTTGCGCGTGTAGTTGTGATCTCAGTTGCAGTAATGCTGAGCTTGAGCTCTTTCGCAATCTGATCAAAGATCTTCGTGATGATGAGAAAACGAAGTTGGCTGCGGTTGAGTGCAGCACCGGATTCGAGTTGCATCTGTGAAACATCAATTCCCTTACGCTCTTTAAGAATCGTATCGACTGTGCTCTGAAGCTCGGTCTGAGAGATTGAGGTGTTGCCTAATGTTGCTGCGCTATTTGCTTGTCCGCAGGCCGTGAGCGTTACAAGGCTGAGTGCAGCAATGAGGGCAAGGATCTTCTTCACGTAGAGCTCCGATATCTTCTTAAAGGCTTAGGTGCCAGCTAGTTCTGTAAGCGCCTGTCGTGCAAACGCTAGGAGAGAAGTATCCCCTATATCTGAAGTGCTTGGTGCAGCCGGACTCCATGCCGCTGTGCGTGGAATGGTCACCATCACAGTCGAACTCTGCGTTTTATAGAGTGATGAAGGAAAGAGACGGTTGAGGCGGAGCTGCTTTGACTCTGGAAGGACCAATGGGGAGATTCTCACGTACTTCCCAGCGAGGACGACTTCGCGAATTCCAAATGACTTTGCATAGGCACGAAGCTCTGCCACATCTAATAGTGCAATCGCTTCAGGTGGAAGTTTACCGAAACGATCAATGAGTTCTTCTCGAATTGATTCGACATCACTGTTACTACGAACATCGGCAAGGCGACGATAGAGATCAAGTCGTAAACGTTCACCCGGAACGTACTCTTCAGAGAGATGTGCGTTGATAGGTAATTCCACTTTACATTCGTGGTTTATCTCTTCGCCTTCAACGATTCCAGATTTGTAATCGTTGACTGCCTCTCCCACCATACGCATATAGAGGTCAAAACCAACATCGGCAATATGCCCAGATTGTTCACCGCCCAAGAGATTTCCGGCGCCACGTATCTCGAGGTCCTTTAATGCAACTCGCATTCCGGAACCCAAATCGGTATTGGTTGCAATCGTCTTAAGGCGATCGAGTGAGACCTCACTGAGTGGTTTATCAGCAGGGTAGAGAAAATATGCATATCCGCGTTCGCGGCCTCGACCTACTCGACCACGTAACTGGTGAAGTTGAGAGAGTCCAAAGTTTTCAGCGTGCTCAACAATCAAAGTATTTGCATTTGGAATATCGAGACCGCTCTCTACGATGGTCGTGCAAACCAAAACATCAAAGTCACGATTCCAGAATCCAAGAATTACATCTTCCAACTGACTCTCACTCATTTGACCATGTGCAACGCGAACGCGCGCCTCTGGAATCATCTCCTGAATATGTGAGGCGCATTTATCGATGCTGTCGACGCGATTATGGAGATAGAAAATCTGACCATCGCGTAAGAGCTCGCGGTGGATAGCTGCTTTTATC
>CAJBMC010000147.1 GCA_903954055.1 uncultured Actinomycetes bacterium
AAAATTATGACGTAATATTTTTTCATTGCTAAGCCTTCTTCTTATACCCTGCTGGACACTTTGGATTAACAGCTGTCACCTTCTTTAAAGTTTTACCCTTAACGCAGGTAATCGTGTTTAAAGCCGACGGCGAGGACTTCGATGAATCTGCCTTCGATGAAGGCTCTTGAGTAAGTTTTACCTTTACCGTCGGAGATGAGAATGTAAAGTTATTTGCTGATAGGTAGAGCCAGCCGTCACGCTCTCCTAGAACAGTTGTTGCAACTTGTGAAGTGCCATCTGCCGAGAGAATTGAAACTGATGCCGATATCGGAGCGCTGGTAAAGCCGTAGAGGCAACGTGCATAGTCACTACGCATCACCAAGTTATAAGTACCTTTAAAGACTGATCCATCCGGCAAGAAGTGCGGTGAAGATACTTTGTAATCTAACGACTGATCTACCCGATTGAAATCTGGTGGCATCGCGACAAACATATTTGAATTTGTCGTGACTATTCCTGTGAGCTGCCCAATATTCGCATTGCACTGGTTGGGCAGGTTTCCACTTTCAATAGTTCTAAACGACCAAGCCGTTGAAGTTGAATTCGCCTTATCGCCGATTGCACTGTACCAAGCAATAGCCTCAGGGAAAGATTGCTTGGTATAACTTATATAGTCCTTCAGCATTGAGGTCGTCTTTCCAAAATTATCACCAGCGAAACCCGTTCCAGATCCCATCAAATTGCTGGTGCTGCCGTAAAAATCACTTACCGACTTAGGTAGCGCGTCTAAGTGAAACCATTGGAATACGGTGGGAACAACTACTGGCTTGCCAGTTACTGAGATGAGCTGGTCTCCATCTGCGGCGCTAGAAATTTGAGCAGAGACATCGGTGAGACGGCCATGAATCCAGCCAGTGATTTTTGTCTGAAGTTTGAGTTTTACCGTAAAAGAAACATCAGTTGGCAAAGGCCATGCTAACGCGCATCGAGTGGAGGTGCTCTGTGCACAACTTGCTGGAGCGCGCTTGTTGTTGTCAAATGGAATACGTGTATTTGAGATTCCACCAACTCCATTTACAAATGCAAGATCAGAATTTGGATGCGGGATTGAATACTGGCCATCGATAAAAGAGACGGCAAAGATTCCAGCTCTAAAATCGTTGATTTGAAATTTCTGATCAGATCCAAATTCCTTACTACCATCGAGATTGACAGTGACTAGGTAGAGATCGCCATGTGAGTGAGGAAGCGATGGAATTCTCACAATGAAAGAAGAACTCGAGTTAGGGAGATTAGCCTGCGGATCTCCAACAAAGCTGTACTCAGTCTTACCTGGGAAATCTTCTACAAATTCAGCCTTATGACTGGCACCATCCGGCCCCACGCCATTTACCTCTAGGACGCAGTTGTGATCCGACGCAGAGGCACAATTTCCAATAAATGCCTTGTAGTTATAGAACATATCAGGCGTACAGGTACTACTTGGGTAGCTAGTGCAATTGATAATTGCGGTTGGCTTCTCATTACGTAATGAGTTCGCAGAGGTAAAAGCTTGAAGCGTTGCGAAGTGATTCTTAATAAATTGTGAATCTTCAATCACAACTCCAGCAGATGGAAGGCCGTCAGCTGGCCCCTGAATAACAAATTGTTCACCTGGGGTACCTTCGGCATACACATAAGATGCAGATGAAAAGAGCACTGCAAATCCTGCTAAGAGAGTGAGAATCTTCTTCACAGTGGCTTCTTTCATCTAGATGAACCTGTTATATGAGAGATGCGATAGCTGCCTACGAATACGTCTCGCAGTAGGCAGCTATCGCATTTATCTCTAGGAGGAGTTACTTCTGTGTGTAACCTTTAGGACATGTTGGCTTGACTGCAGTGATCTTCTTAACGGTCTTACCCATTACGCAAGTAATAGTTGTCTTGTTAAGCATTGCAGTTGCAGGCTTCCAGCCCTTCTTCAGCGCGATCTTGAGCTTTGGACGTGAATATCCAAAACCAGATACATCGATGATGATCTTGCCGTTCTTAACTGAAACGCTCTTCAGCGCCGCAGTAGAACCGCCAGCTTCTGTGCTTACAGAAACCTCGAGTGCTGTAACAGCATCATTTGGATTCTCAAGTCCCCAGAGAAGCTTTGCATCGTTTACTGGAATAACGGCCTTATAGAAGCCCTTGTTCTGTGTAACACCGTCTGGCGCAAAGTGTGGAGCTGCTGCCTGCCAAGTAAATTCCTTGGTTTCGTTATTCCACACTGGAGTTGAAAGTCCGCAGACACCGTTGGAACCTACGTACATATCACCGGAAGTTCCTTCAACACCGAAGCCAGTCTGATCATCGTTCTGTGCAAGAGCGATCATCTGGAACTGACGAACATTTGCCTTTGAAATTCCAGCCTCGCCTGAACAGTCCTTCACGCTTGATGCAAGAGGAACTGTTACTGGGTTACCTGTAATTGTGATTGCGTTGTATTCACCAGTTGAAACCTGATCAACTGTGATTGCAGTTCCGACAGCCACTGTTACGCCTGTCTTCATATTGCCTACGCGGACCTTGACCGAGATTGTGATATCTGGATCGAGTGATGCGGCATAAGCCTTATTTCCAACCTGGCCTGCGAGATTTGTCTTCTTATCTGCACCAGTCAGTGTTGGAACAACATCTGTCATCAAGATACTTGATACAAACTCATTTGCAGCCTTTGCATCAACATAGATTCCGTCGTATCCGAGTGAGCCAAGGTTGAGACCCTGCCAATCTGGATGTGTCCAACGTCCTGGCAATGCGCGACCTGCCTCAGTTGGAGTACCAACTGCAACACCTGGTTCTGGAGCCAAAGGCGCTGTTGCAGCTAGTTCTTTAGCTTCAGCTGTTGCGCTCTCTGTTGTTGGAGCTGTAGTTGTTGATGCAGCTGCATCTCCGGCAGGAGCAGCGGCAGGTGTGCCTGCAACAGCCCAACCATTGATCAAAGCATTCTGAGTTACCCAGATCGGAATGATGATTCCTTCTGTCGCCTTAAATGTCTTTGTCGCTGGATCGTATGTTGTTCCCCATACTGGACGCTGCTGAAGCGCTGAAAGTGTTGCGAGATCAACATACTTCGCTGTTGCGAAATCTGCCGCCTGCTTTGCAGCCTCTGCAGCTGTTGGATAGAAGAAGAAGAACTTCACTTGATTATCAACAAGGAATGCAACTGAGCCCTTGAAGCAATCGCTAAATATCTTCTTTGAATTTGTACGAGTTGTCTGATCCCAGCAATCAATTGTGTAGCCGTAAGAATCGAGCGGCTTATTAATGTCGTACTTCTTAGTCGCTGGATCGTACTTAGCACCTTGTTCTGGGTGATTTGGTGTATTCAAAAGTGGTGAGAGGTCCTGAACGACCATCTTTCCTGATGTAAGAACATCGCGCTGGTACTGTGAAAGCCACCAGTTGTTATCGATTACTTTATTGTTCTTATCAAGACGTGCTACTGGAGCAAAGAAGTCTGATGGAGTCTGCTTTGCTGGAACTTCAGCACCTGATGGAACCCAGACCAATGGAATCTTCTGTCCGGAAGCAGTTGTAAGAGTCACTGACTCAATGCAATAAATACCATTTACCGCTACACATGCAGGCATCGCTGTCTTAGGTAGACGGATTGTGTCTGCCGAAGCTGAATTAGCTCCTGCAAGAACCACGCCTGCCAAAAGAGTCAGAGCCGATAACCCTGAAATTATCTTCTTCACTATTCCCCCTAGTTCTTCCAGATAGTTATCTGGCGCCATCCCTGGCTCTACGGTTAACACCGCCGGTATGGGGTTAATTTATGCGCGCTGGAAGGACATTAAAAGAGCAGAATGGTCAGTAATGGTCATACCTCACGCTTAACGGAGCTGCGCGAGGTACCAATTCCACTGCCATGTGGCGCCGGCATCGACCGAGAGGCCATCTTGAAATTCCGGGAAGGTGAAGACCAGAAGCGCTTTGCCGCCAGGCAGCACCGTTGTCGGTCTTGAGTCGCTCACGATCGGCGTATGGTTATTGAAAATTCCCAATGAAGGTGAGGTCGAAACTAGATCTGCCGTTTTATTTTCAACTGAGAGCACCCATGTTGTTGGGCATTGTTCTTTACCGCAACGCTCCCATGAGATTTTGAGTCCGACCGCGGTCAACCCACCTAAGGTATCGCCCAATCCCCCGGCGCCGCTGATTGCAGATACGTCACCGACGCTCTGCTCCCATGTCACTGGATAGTCCGATGAGAGGCCGACAATTTCTGGCTGAGTCGCCATGTTATTTCCGGTTACGCCACCTACGACCTGAACCGGATTGCCCTTTACTGCTTCATAAATTCCGATTGAGCCGACGCTAATGGTGATTGCTCCAAGTACAAAGAGGATTGCGTTGCGAATTCGCTGACGTCGAACTTTCGCAATAATAATTGGTGCGAGGTCACGATTCTCATTGAGACCAACTGCCATCCATTGCATTTCGCGTTTGATTAGCGGATCAATATCACTCATTGGAATCCACCACCTCTGCGATTAATATTTCTCGGACGCTATCGGCAGGTGCACCGATCTCTCTCTTCGCTGACTTCTCAAGTTCAGGTACTAAATCTATATAGGCGGCAACTGCAGCTTTACCACGTGCTAAATGCGAAGCAGCGGTTCCCATCGGAATCTGTAAGACATCTGCTACCTCACGTAAAACCATTCCATGTTCGTAAATCAATACAAGTACCGCACGTTGCACAGCAGAGAGCGACTTCAGCGCCGCCTGAACAAGTAATCGCTGGGTGACATCATCGGTTTGATCTGCGATATCGCGAATATTTTCGGCGAGATCCCATGAAGTTTCGCGCTCTTCCTGCTTGCGCAACCACTTACGTCGCATATCAGCATGCTTACTCACCATAACGCGCATCAGGTAAGCCTCTGGATTTTCATGGGCGCGAATCTTTGACCAGCGCTTGTAGACATCAGCTAACGCTTCCTGCAGAACATCCTCGGCATTTTGGGTATCGAAGCAGATTACCTTTGCAGCCTTAAGGAAGGCCTTCTGGTTTTCGCGGAGCCAGAGGGTGAATTCCACCTGATCTTGTTGGCTCACTTCGACTGCTCCATAGCGGCAGTTTAAGGGGTTGGGGTTCTCCTAGTCGAGCAAGGAGGAAATCTCGATACCGTATCGGCCGAGCGCTTCACGCCCACCATCAATAGCGGTAAGAACAAAAGGCTTGCCATCTGGGCAAATTGCAAATGAATTTTCAAAGTGCGCGCCTCGAGATGAATCAGTTGAAACGACTGTCCAATCATCAGCGAGAACCTTTGTCTTTTCGCTTCCGCGGGTGATCATCGGCTCGATTGCTAACGCAAGTCCTTGTACAAGCTTTGGTCCGAAACCTTTGCGTCCAAAGTTAAGTACATGTGGTTCTTGGTGCATCTCAGTACCGATTCCATGTCCCCCATATTCGCGGAGGATTCCGTACTTACCTTGCGAATTAATATATTGCTCGATTGCATGACCGATATCCGATAGTCGCGCATTCTCGACACCAGCTGCAATTCCGCGCCACATCGATTCTTCGCAGACATCCATCAATTTTTGATCTTCCGGATTAATAGTTCCGAGTCCAATTGAAAATGCAGCATCACCATGCCAGCCATCGATTATTGCGCCACAATCGATAGAGACAACATCGCCATCATTGAGAATTCGTGAACCAGGAATACCGTGAACAATCTCTTCATTGACTGAGACGCAGATTGTCTTTGGGTAACCGTGGTAACCCAAGAAATTCGAAGTACCGCCTCCTCGCTTAATATTTGCGGCGGCGATTGCATCGAGCGCATCGGTAGTCATGCCGACCTTAATATTTTCACGGAGAAGTTGGAGGGTCTCTCCGACAAGAAGACCGGCACGTCGCATTACCTTGAGCTGATCAAGATTCTTTATTTGGATTGCCATCAGAGTCTCTTAAGAGAAGTTACGCTTTAACGCGAGCAAGCGCCGATGTTGCGCGCTCTGTGATTTCAGAAATCTCGCCATCTGCATCGATTGTGATGAGTAAGCCTTCAGTACGGTAGAAGTGAATAATCGGCGCAGTCTGCTCTTGATAGACATCGAGGCGTTTGGCAATAACTTCTTCACGATCATCTTCACGCTGGTAAAGCTCTCCCCCGCATGCGCCACAAACTGCGGCGCCCGGTGTTGCTGGCTGACCGCATGCGCGACAGGTGCGACGTGATGAGAGTCGACCAATGATTAATTCATTTGGGATAGCAAGTTCGAGAACTGCATCAAGAGGTGTGCGCTTCTCTGCAAGAACTGCGCGAAGGACCTCTGCTTGCAGAACGTTACGTGGGTACCCATCAAGGAGAAAGCCGTTGACTGCGTCATCCCAAGTCAGGCGATCCTTGACCATCGCATTAGTTACGGAATCAGGAACTAATTCACCGCGCTCCATGATTGCCTTCGCCTCTTGGCCAAGTGGAGTGTTCTCCTTGATATTGGCGCGGAAGATATCTCCAGTAGAGATATGAGGAATACCGTAATGAGCTGCAAGGAATTGAGCTTGCGTTCCCTTGCCCGCTCCTGGTGGACCTACCAGGACGAGGCGCATTACTTAAGGAAGCCTTCGTATGAACGCTGTTGGAGCTGTGATTCGATCTGCTTTGCAGTATCGAGACCAACACCCACGACAATCAGAATCGCGGTTCCACCGAATGGGAAGTTCTGTGATGCACCAAATGCAACGAGTGCGATGATTGGAATAATCGCAACGAGTGCAAGATATACAGAGCCTGGCGCTGTAATACGTGAGAGAACATATGTGAGGTATTCAGAAGTTGGACGACCCGCACGAATACCTGGAATAAATCCACCGTACTTCTTCATATTATCTGCAACTTCATCTGGGTTAAATGTGATTGCAACATAGAAGTAAGTAAAGAAGATAATCAAGGCAGAGTACATCGCGATATAAATCGGGTGATCGCCCTTTACCAAGTTACGTGAAACCCATACCGCCCAGCCAGCTTGGCTATTGGTGAAGTTGACTACCAATGAAGGGATATATAGAAGTGATGATGCGAAGATAACTGGAATAACGCCAGCCTGGTTTACCTTGATTGGAATATAGGTAGATGTTCCTCCATATGCCTGACGTCCAACCATGCGCTTGGCATATTGAACCGGGATACGACGCTGTGCCTGCTCAACGAAGACAACTGCAGCGACAACTGCAAAGCCCATGAGGAGAACGAAGAGGAATACTGGAAGACCCTTTGAAACCTTGATTGCCCATAGCTGACCAGGGAATCCGGCTGCGATAGATGTAAAGATCAAGATCGACATACCGTTACCGACACCGCGGTCTGTAATGAGCTCACCGAGCCACATGATTACAGATGTTCCAGCTGTCATCACGATAATCATTGTGATGATGCGCTGCCATGATGCGTCAGGGATGATCGGTGTCGAACAACCTGAGATCAAGCGACCTGGTGTGCGTGCAACTGCGATCAATCCGGTTGACTGCAAGATTGCAAGTCCGATTGTTAAATAACGTGTGTACTGAGTAAGCGTTGCCTGGCCTGACTGTCCTTCATTCTTCAAAGTTTCGAAGCGAGGGATAACAACAGTGAGCAACTGAATAATGATCGAGCTGGTGATGTAAGGCATGATGCCGAGCGCAAATACTGAGAGGTGAAGAAGCGCTCCACCAGAGAATAAGTTGATAAGACCGAAGAGGCCGCCGCTCTGTGCTTGTGCGAGACAAGACTTAACAGCTGTATATGAAACACCTGGTGTTGGTACTACTGAACCAAAGCGGAACAGAGCCATGATTGAGAGAGTGAAGAAGATCTTCTTTCGAAGTTCAGGCGTCTTAAACGCCATTCCAAATGCACTGAGCATCAATCTTCTCCAACTCTCTTAATCAAGTAACTTCTTCTAGTTTCTCAAATTCAGATGGCTAAAGCCATTGAATTATTAAAGTGTTGCTGTCGAACCGCCAGCTGCTGCAATCTTTTCGACTGCTGAAGCTGAGAAAGCATGTGCTGTTACAGATACCTTGACAGCGATATCGCCGTTTCCGAGAACCTTTACCGGCAATGAATCGCGAACTGCGCCCTTAGCAATGAGATCAGCAACTGTTACATCGCCGCCCTTTGGGAAGAGTGCGTTGATTGTTGAGACGTTAACCGCCTGGTATTCAACGCGTGCTGGGTTCTTAAATCCACGAAGCTTTGGAAGACGCATAACGAGTGGAAGCTGACCACCCTCGAAGCCCGGACGAACCGTGTTACGAGCGTGAGTTCCCTTGCCACCACGACCTGCAGTCTTTCCCTTTGATGCCTCACCGCGACCCTTACGAGTCTTAGCCTTCTTTGCACCTGGAGCTGGACGAAGATGATGAAGTTTGAGTGTCATTGTTATTCGACCTCCTCTACCTTGATCAAGTGACGAGCAGCTACTGCCATGCCACGAATTTCTGGACGATCTTCCTTGACGACAACATCGTTGATGCGCTTTAAACCGAGAGAACGAACAGTGTTACGAATCTCTGGCTTATTGCCAACTGTTGACTTAATCTGTGTGATTTTCAAACGTGGCATTATGCACCAACTGTCTGCTGTGAAGCGCGGATAATTGCAGCAGGAGCAACATCTTCAAGTGGACGACCACGTCGAGTTGCAATCTGCTCTGGTGACTCAAGCATCTTCAACGCTGCAACAGTGGCGTGAACCATGTTGATTGCATTTGATGATCCGAGTGACTTTGTAAGAACATCGTGAATACCTGCGCACTCAAGTACTGCACGCACAGGACCACCAGCGATAACTCCGGTACCTGGGCTAGCTGGGCGGAGTAGAACTACGCCTGCTGCAGTTTCACCCTGAACTGGGTGAGGAATTGTTCCCTGGA
>CAJBMC010000148.1 GCA_903954055.1 uncultured Actinomycetes bacterium
ACCTTCAATGGATACTGCAACGACAGAACGTTCTGGCATAGGACCGATACCGGCAGGTGTACCTGTGATGATGACATCACCAGGAAGCAGAGTCATCACGCTCGATACAAAGTTAATAATCTCTGGCACTTTAAAGATCATGTCGGCGAGAGTTGCATCCTGCTTTATCTCGCCATTAAGAGTCGTTGTGATGCGCTGGGTGCCTGGCACAAAATCAGTCTCAATCCATGGGCCAAGAGGGCAGAAGGTGTCGAAGCCTTTAGCGCGAGTCCACTGGCCATCCTTCTTCTGCAATTCGCGACAGGTCACATCGTTGGCAAGTGTGTATCCGAAGATCACATCATTGACCTTCTCTTTCGGTACATCTTTACAGATGCGACCAATGACGATTGCTAGCTCTGCCTCGTAATCAATACTTGGCGCCATCTCTGGCCACACGATGGTGTCGCCTGGACCAGCAACGGTGGTATTTGGCTTGATAAAGATGATTGGTTCTTCTGGAACAACGCCACCCATCTCAGCTGCGTGATCTGCATAGTTCTTGCCAACAGCAACAATCTTGCTCCGAGGAATAACTGGAGCCAGTAAGCGAACTTTGGTGAGCTCAAGCTTTGCCGCCGTCTTCTGGATACCTTGATAAATCGGATCACCAGTGATGACAGTGATGGAGTTATCTTCTTCGAGGATTCCGTAGAGCGGATCTGCGCCGAGGCCAGCCTCAGGCAATGGTGAGAAACGAACGACGCGCATGCGCCTATCTTAACGGTTAAAGCGAGTGTTCTTCGCCCTTGCTATCGATGTAAAAGACTGTTGCCGTTGGAGCAAAGTCCTTAATTGCCTTCACATTCGATGGTTTCGCGCCAGTCGCCACAACACTTTCAATACCAGTAATCCCTGATGCGAGAGCGACAGTTAATACCGCTTCGAAGGCATCGAGATTGAGTGATGGTGATACAACTTTGATTGCAACATAGGTGCGGCCGGTTGTATCACGTAACGCAGCAGCTTGCGCTGAACCGCTGCGGGTTAATGTATTTGTGGCGAGGGTGACTAACTTTGCATCTTCACTGTTATTCATGATCCTCCTCGACCGCTTCAACCTTCTCAATAATAACTGAACTGATTCGGCGGCGACGACCTACTGGACGCTCTGAAGTAATAGACCAACCATCAATGGTGATTGTGCTACCAGCGATTGGAACTCGTCCTAATTTCTGCGCCATTAAGCCACCGATTGTGTCGATGCCTTCGTATTCATCTTCATCGATTTCAATCTTGAGCTCTTCTGCTAAATCCTCAATATGAATCGATGCCTTAGCGCGAGCTTTGACCTCTGATAACCAGGCAAACGACTCGACGCCGTCATCGTATTCATCGGCAATCTCACCAACGATCTCTTCAATAATGTCTTCGATGGTAATAATGCCTGCAGTGCCGCCGTATTCGTCAATGACGATTGCCAGGTGAATCTGATCGCGCTGCATATCGCGCAGTAACTCTGCCGCTTCCTTATTCTCTGGGACAAATACCGGCGGGCGCATATGTTGTTCGACCTTCTCGGTGGTCTCGGCATCGTGATGGTCGAGAGCGCGCTTTGCTAGGTCTTTTACATATGCAATTCCAAGAATGTTATCGAGGTCATCGCCTGCAACCGGCACACGTGAATACCCTGATCGCAGAGCGAGAGAGAGCGCCTGACGTAACGTCTTATCGCGTTCGATCCAGACCATCTCGGTCCGGGGAACCATTAACTCGCGAACAAGAGTGTCGCCTAAATCGAAGTCATTATCTGAAAGGTGGGCAAGGTCGTTTTCAACTAGACCGTGCTTCTGCGCCTTCTGATAGAAAAAATGAATTGCTGAGGATAAAGCCTTACGCGTATTACTCACTTCGCTTTCGCCCATTTCTCAACAATTGCCTCTTGTAGATCAAACATTATTTTCTCTTCATCTTTATCTGCGTGGTCGTACCCCAAGATATGTAAGAGCCCATGTGCGGCGAGGATAAATATCTCGTGCTGAGTTGAATGGCCGGCAGTGGCTGCCTGATTAGCGGCAACGATTGGATCAATCACGATATCTCCGAGCGTTACTGCATCATCACTACCTTCTGGCATATCCATTGGGAAAGATAAGACATCGGTTGTACCTGGCTCATCCATCCACTTGATATGGAGTTCTTCCATCTCTTTATCATCGACAAATGTGACTGATAGTTCGCAATCCGGGTGAAGCTCCATGTAGTCGATGCCGAAAGTTAAGAGCGATTCAATCTCATCGACCGGCGCATCAACGCCAGAGCGGTTAGTTATCTCAATCGTCATGAGTTTTTAGTGATGCTTACTGGCGCATGCTTCGCTGCATCGTAGGCATCGTATGCCTTGACGATATCGCCGATGAGGCGGTGGCGAACCACATCTTCTGCAGTGAGATCCATAAAGGCGATATCGGCAACGCCATCGAGAATCGAACGAATTACCTGCAAGCCGCTGCGCTGACCATTAGGAAGGTCGTTCTGAGTCACATCGCCGGTGATAACCATCTTTGATCCAAAGCCGAGGCGAGTCAGGAACATCTTCATCTGTTCTGGTGTCGAATTCTGCGCCTCGTCCAAGATGATAAATGCATCGTTGAGTGTACGTCCGCGCATAAAGGCGAGCGGTGCTACTTCGATGATTCCTGATTGAATCAAACGTGGAATTGAATCGCCATCAATCATGTCGTGCAGCGCATCAAAGAGCGGACGCAAATATGGGTCAATCTTTTCCGACAAGGTACCCGGAAGAAATCCGAGCTTCTCCCCCGCCTCCACTGCCGGGCGAGACAAGATAATGCGATTGACTTGCTTTGCTTGCAGAGCTGCAACTGCCTTAGCCATTGCAAGATATGTCTTACCGGTACCGGCAGGGCCGATTCCAAAGGTGATGACATTTTCTTCGATTGCATCAACATAGAGCTTCTGATTGGCGGTCTTTGGGCGAATAGTCTTTCCGCGATTGCTCACAATATTGAGTGAGAGAACTTCACCTGGGCTTTGCGCTGGCTTCGCCTCAATCATCGCGATACTGCGAAGAACTGCATTGACATCGAGTGATTGACCAGAACGGATGACAACGAGCATCTCTCCAAATAATTTTTCAAGTGCGAGGCATTCGATATGTGGTCCGCGAAGTGTGATCTCATTGCTGCGAACGGTGATATTGACTGAAGGAAATGCCGCTTCAATCGCCAAGATATTGGCATCGCCAGCACCGAGCAGAGCAACCATCGGGATGGCGGGAGGAATCGTGACTAAGAGGCGCTCCATATGAGTGAAAACCTATCGGGTAGACCGGGTTTTCACCACACGGAAAGGGCCGTGTTGACTGCGGCAAGGGCGGCCAATCCAGCATGTGCCGAGCGCAAAATC
>CAJBMC010000149.1 GCA_903954055.1 uncultured Actinomycetes bacterium
ACATCTGAACTCCAAGACAGATCAATAGTTGATGATCAGGTGTGAATCGATGCAATGCGCGCCCACCAAAGAATCGGCCGATTGCCATACGAAGACCAAGGGCGATGATTGCAATTGTTGAGATGGCTGCTGTTGCTGCGGTGCGATCTCTCACAAGAGCAGCTGCCCAGAATGATGTTGCAAACTCTGTTCCGATAGTTTCAATAAAACCAGCCCAGGCAATCCAGAATGCAAGTGATAGCTTTCCGCCTTGCGGTCCATCAGATGAAGGAATATGTAAATCAGTGGTGCGAATACGGCGGAAGAAGTAGAGATACATTGCAAGCGGCAAGATCAGGATCAAACCCATCCGCCAGAAATGAGGAGCGGTCTGTGCAATTGTGCCGATGGTTGCAGTTCCGACAATAAATCCAGCGGAAGAGAGTCCATTTGCTTGACCTACGGCAATCGGAGCTAATTTTCCGTAGTGATCATTGAGCGAAACCACAAATGAATTGATAACTGTCGAGCATCCAAAGCTTGTAACAAAAGCCGCCGCAATTGTGAGTTGAATTGGCTGTACGAAGGCAAGTGCAAGCAAGCCGAAGGAGAAAATGATCAAACCAATCCAACCGGTTTCAGCGCGGCCGAACCGGTGCACCAAACGTGGAATTGAAAAACCACACATGATTGATGCGATACCCATTGCGGTTCCATGCAGACCTGCTACCGCGAGAGAAGTACCTTGATCTGCGCGTAGCAATGGCTGTGCAGGACCGAATCCACCGAGGAAAAAGTTAACGACAAAGGTCTGTAGCGCAATCGTCCAGAAGAATCGATCGCGCTTGATTGTTGCTGGCATTATGAAAGCTGTGAGACTACGTATTCAATCGATGCGGTAAGCGCATCGATATCTGCAGGATCAATAGCTGGGAACATAGCGATACGCAGCTGGTTCTTACCGAGTTTGCGATATGGCTCGGTATCTACGATTCCATTTGCACGAAGAGCTGCAGCAACCTTGGTTGCATCAATTGCATCATCAAAGTTAATTGTTCCAATGACATTTGAACGCTGTGCTGGATCAACGACAAAAGGAGTTGTGTAACTTGTCTTCTCAGCCCAACCGTAGAGGCGCTTTGCAGAATCAGCGGTGCGATCTGTTGTGAATTTTAGTCCCCCATTGTCATTCATCCACTTAATCTGATCTGCAAGGAGCATCAAAGTGATCAATGCGGGAGTGTTATAGGTCTGATCAAGTCGTGAATTTTCGATTGCAGTACCAAGGTCGAAGAACGCTGGAATCCAACGACCTGAAGCCTTGATCTTTTCTGCGCGCTCGATTGCCGCCGGGCTCATCAATGAGAGCCATAATCCACCATCGGATGCGAAAGATTTCTGCGGTGCGAAGTAATAGGCATCAAATTCTTTTGCATCGACATGCAATCCACCCGCTGCTGATGTTGCATCGACCAAAACCAGCGCTCCATCTGTTCCAGCTGGACGCTTGATCGGCATAGCAACACCGGTTGAAGTTTCATTATGTGTTAAGGCATAAACATCGATTCCATCTTCCTTTACTGGAAGTGGGTGAGTGCCAGGCTCGGACTTGATTACTGATGGCTCACCAAGGAAAGGAGCTTCCTTAGATGCTGCTGCAAACTTTGATGAGAACTCACCAAAAACTAAGTGCTGTGAGCGGTTTTCAATGAGGCCAAATGTTGCAATATCCCAGAACGCGGTTGATCCGCCGTTGCCGAGCACAACTTCATAACCTTCAGGCAAATTAAAGAGCGATGTGAGACCTTCGCGAACATTCTTAACAACGTTCTTCACCGGCTTCTGTCGGTGCGATGTTCCAATTACTGAGTTGCCACTCGCAATTAATGCTTGAAGTGATTCAGGGCGAACCTTTGAAGGTCCTGCACCAAAACGTCCATCACGGGGCTTGATATCTGCTGGAATTACAATCTCTGCGCTCATGCGCGTAATTCTATGGGTAGTACCTTGCGACAGCCCAATCTGATTGAGTGTCAGGTCGCTCATAGCGAAGTCGATCATGCAGGCGTGAATATCGTCCCTGCCAGAACTCAATACTTATGGGTAGTACGCGGAATCCGCCCCAGTGAGGTGGACATGGAACCTGAGTTCCCTCGGGCCATTTCTGGGATGCGCCCTCATAACGTTGCTCTAACTCTTCTCTCGATGAAAGCGGTGCAGATTGAGCAGATGCCCATGCACCAATCTGGGAAGACCAAGGACGAGTTGCAAAGTAATTCTCTGATTCTTCCCGTGAAATTTGAGATGCAAATCCGCTGATGGTCACTTGACGTTCCATTGCATACCAAGGAAAGAGGAGAGTGACTTGCGAATACATTTCGATCGCTTGCGCTTTTCGCGAATTGTAATTTGTAAAGAATGTAAATCCACCTTCAGAAATATCTTTTAATAAAACAGTTCGCGTTGAGATTGCATCACTTCCATCAGATGCGCTTCCGAGAGTCGAGAGCACCATTGCATTTGCTTCAACGATAAATTGATTATCAGCGGCTTCATGTAGCCATTCGGTAAAAGCAGCGAGGGGATCGGTACCAAGATCGGTGATGCCCTTTTCGCCATACGAACGGCGCATCGCCGAGATTTGCTGACGGCTCGTGGGTTCTGGGGTCTGCGCGCTCATAGGTGTATCGAACCTCACTTTCGCTATGAGTGCATCTCCTTACCTTTTGGTCGCCAATACCCCCGCGGCAGGTGCAGAATTACCCTCAGATTTACGAATCGACCCAGGGAGTCCAGAATGTCAGATGATTTCAAGCCAGGTCTAGAAGGTGTAATCGCCTTCGAGTCAGAGATCGCAGAGCCAGATAAAGAAGGCAGCGCCCTCCGTTACCGCGGTGTTGATATTGAAGATCTTGTTGGTCGCGTCTCATTCGGAAATGTCTGGGGCCTCTTAGTTGATGATGAATTCAATCCGGGTCTTCCCAATGCAGAGCAGTTCCCATTGCCAGTGCACTCAGGCGATGTTCGCGTAGATGTTCAATCCGCAATCGCAATGCTCGCACCAGCTTGGGGCTTTAAGCCACTTCTCGATATTGATGATGCAGAGGCGCGTAGCAACCTTGCCCGCACTTCTGTCATGGTCCTCTCATACCTCGCACAAGCAGCTCGCGGAATCATCGCAGCTCCAGTTCCAGAGTCAGAGATTGATAAGGCGCACACCGTTGTTGAGCGCATGATGATTCGTTGGCGCGGAGAGCCTGATCCACTCCACGTTCGTGCAATCGATGCATATTTTGTTTCTGCAGCAGAACATGGAATGAATGCTTCAACATTTACATCTCGCGTCATCGCATCGACAGGTGCTGATGTTGCAGCAGCGCTTTCAGGCGCAATTGGTGCGATGTCTGGCCCACTACATGGTGGCGCACCTTCTCGCGTTCTTCATATGATTGAAGAAGTTGAGAAGACTGGAAATGCAGAGACGTACGTCAAGGGACTTCTTGATCGCAAAGAACGATTGATGGGATTCGGACACCGTGTTTATCGCGCAGAAGATCCACGTGCCCGCACATTGCGTCGTACCGCTAAAGAGCTCAACGCTCCGCGTTATGCAGTTGCAGAAGCGCTCGAGCAGGCTGCGCTCAAGGAACTTCGCGAACGTCAACCAGATCGCGTCCTCGAAACAAACGTTGAATTCTGGGCTGCGATCATCTTGGACTTCGCAGAGGTGCCAGCGCCATTGTTCACATCGATGTTTACCGCTGCACGTACTGCGGGTTGGTCTGCACATATCCTCGAGCAGAAGCGCACAGGTCGTCTCATCCGTCCATCTGCTCGCTACGTGGGCAAGGGTCCACGTAAGCCGGAAGATGTAGCTGGCTGGGATGCAACTGTGGAGCAACTTCACAAATAGGTGAAACGCTCCATCATTTGGTTTCGCCGAGACTTACGAATCGGTGACCATCCGGCGCTCAACGCAGCAATTGAAAATAGCGATGAGGTCATTCCGCTCTTCATTCTAGATAAGCAACAGATCGAAGAAGCCGGCAGCAATCTCCTTGCCTATATGAGCAACTCACTTCGGGCGCTCGATGCATCACTAGATAATCGACTTCACATTATTGAAGGTGATCAAGTTGAGGTATTAAAAGAGCTCATTGATTTATATGGCGCAACTGAAGTTCATATCTCAGCAGAGCCTGAACGTTACGGCGCCGAGCGAGATTCACGCGTTGAAGCAGCTGGCATTCCACTTGTTCGAACCGGCAGTCCATATGCGGTTTATCCAGGGCGAGTTGTGAAGCCATCAGATGAAACGCCTTACAAGGTTTATACCCCCTTCTATAAAAATTGGTGCATCCATGGATGGCGTGCTCCAGCACCTACGCCGAAGAAAATTAACGCACCAAAGCCTCCCGATAAATATCGTGCATTCCCAGATTTTAAAGTTCCCGCAGGTGTGACCATTATTGAAGCAGGTGAGGCTGCTGCGCTAAAACGTTTTGCAGAATTCTCCAAGACCGCACTTGATAGCTACGACGAGAATCGCAATATGGCTGGCATCGATGGAACATCGAAGATGAGTAGTTACCTTAAACTTGGTGAAATTCATCCTCGTACTCTGCTCGCCGGCCTCGGCGAATCGAAAGCCCACGACACATTTCGGAAAGAGATTGCCTGGCGTGAGTTTTACGCAGATGTTCTCTTTCATAATCCTCACACCGATACCGAGTATTACGCACCTCGATTTAAAGCGATGCGTTATGACAAACCTGGCAGACAATTTCAGGCATGGTGCGAAGGAAAGACGGGGTATCCATTTGTTGATGCAGCTATGCGTCAGCTCTTAATTGAGGGTTGGATGCATAATCGAACTCGAATGGTTGTGGCCTCTTTCTTAGTGAAAGATCTCCACCTTGAATGGCAACTTGGAGAGCGCTTCTTCGCACAACATCTCATTGATTACGATCCTGCCTCCAATGCACATGGATGGCAGTGGACTGCAGGTACCGGTACTGATGCATCTCCGTATTACCGCGTCTTTAATCCCATCGAACAAGGTCGCAAATTCGATCCTGATGGAACTTATATCCGTAAATACGTGCCAGAGCTTGCGCACTTAAGTAACACTGATATTCACGAACCGTGGCTTTATCTAGATGGATATAGCAAGGGTTATGTTGAAAGAATTGTTGATCACTCAGTCGAACGCGTGGAATCACTCGAGCGGTTAAAAGAAATTAAGATTGAGCTACCCCCGTATCCAAATGCTTAGCTCGATACATCGCACTGTCAGCTCGCTTTAATAGTTCGCCACCACCATCGTTCTGCACATGGCCAACACTTACTCCTACTGAAATTGAGATGCCGTGAATTGCAAATGGATAGGACAGTGAGGCCCTGAGTGCGTAGGCGCTCTCCAAAGTCTCTTCATACGATCCCTTTACTAGGACGCCAAATTCATCGCCACCTAATCG
>CAJBMC010000150.1 GCA_903954055.1 uncultured Actinomycetes bacterium
CCGAGAGATGCATTTGACCATGAAGCTTGTAAGAACTCTTCGTTAGTCTCTATCAAATCTGCAGTGCGAGATTTAGTTCGTTCCTCTTCGATAAATATCACGGTACTTCGAGGGCTAATACGTTCAAAGATAGTTGTGTGCTCATCAACCAGAAATGGAATGAGAGATTCCATGCCATCGACGCTGATGCCCTGGGAAATTTTCTCGAGCACTTCAAGCGCCGATGGATAGCGGCTCTTTATCTCCTCAGCGCGCGCTTTTACTGCATCGGTGATGAGAAGTTCTCGACACGGCAAGATTGTAAGTTTTCCGGTAACAGGTTTTGTTGTCCGTTGATCTGAAATATCAAAATAGCTGAGCTCTTCAATCTCATCGCCAAAGAAGTCGATGCGAACTGGATAGTCAGAGAGCGGCATAAATACATCGACAATTCCGCCACGAACTGCAAATTCACCTCGCTTCTCAACCAAATCAGAACGCGTGTAGGAGAGTGCGGTAAAGTGCTCAATCAATTTGGTGAGCGAAACTTCATCTCCGATTTCGATTGTCTGTAAAGGTTCGGATGCAAGAGATGCAATGAAGCGATGGATAACTGCGCGAATCGGAGCAACAACAATTGGATTGGAATCTGCCGGCATAGATTGAAGCGCCGCAAGAGTTTGAATTCGTCGCGCAACGGTCTCGCCCCGAGGGCTCAATCGTTCGTGCGGCAGCGTCTCCCATGCCGGAAATTCCAAAACGGTCGGATGGAGATTGCGAAGATCTTCTGCCAAATCTTCTGCGCCACGACTAGAGCTGGTGACAACGAGGATCGGGTTCTCACTCGCCTTCAGCGCAATCAGAAAGGGATTGCTTGAACCTGGAGCGATGATGCGAGCATGGCTATTGATGCCTTCAACTAACGTTGAATCGCCAGCTAATTGCGCCAATAATCCGTACATCAATCCTCCTTTCCTGAGCTCTTTCTTACCTGCAAACGCGCCTATGCCCCACTTCTAAAAGAAGGGGGGCTGTTATACCTGCAATGTTAACTCACTATTAAGATTATCGAATAATGAGATTGAGCGTCTCATGGAGTGGTTGCGGGGTGCGAGAATTGCGCCGTGACCTCGCAGCCAACTACATCAATCATCGCAACTGATGATGCGCTCTTGCGCAGCGATGTGCGCCGTCTCGGCGATCTCTTAGGCCAATCTCTTGTGCGCCAAGAAGGCCCAGAGCTTCTGGAATTAGTGGAGAAAGTTCGCAAGGCTGTACGTGACAACGGCGAAGATGCAATCCTTCAAAATATTTCTGACGACCAGGCAGTTGATTTGGTGCGTGCATTTAGCACTTACTTCCATCTTGCAAATGTTGCGGAGCAAGTTCACCGCTCTCGACTTCTCGCTGAAGCGCGTCGTGATGGAAAGTCATGGCTATCGCAGGCAGTCGACAAGATCATCGAGGCACAGAAGAATCCAAGCACTGGTCATGAATTTACTCATGAAGATATTGCAAAGTGGGTTTCAGAACTTCAAGTGCGTCCAGTTTTCACCGCTCATCCAACCGAGGCTGCACGTCGTTCGATTTTAGGAAAGCTCTCAGAAATTTCTACTCTTCTCGATTTGCCAAAGAGCATTTCCCAAGGAGAGCGGCTCGCAGAGACGGTCGACTTACTTTGGCAGACCGATGAATTACGTCTCGACCGACCAGAACCGCTAGATGAAGCGATGAATGCGCTGTATTACCTTGATGACTTGGCAAAGAACACGGTTCCAGAAGTACTCAATGACTTTGCTCGCGAACTCAAGCGCCTCGATATTGATTTGCCAGTAACGGCGCGGCCACTGACTTTCGGTACCTGGATTGGTGGAGACCGCGATGGAAATCCAAATATCACTCCGCAGGTGACTGAAGATGCTGTTGTTCTGCAAGTGGGCCATGCGATTAGAACCACAATCGCTGCGATGGATCGACTTCGCCAGATGCTTTCAGTTTCAACCCGAATTGCAGGTGCGACTCCTGAACTCAGCGCATCTGTCGCAGAAGATTTAAAGCACATCCCAGAGTTC
>CAJBMC010000151.1 GCA_903954055.1 uncultured Actinomycetes bacterium
ACCAAGCGACGTTTTCCTGATGCAGATGAAGTCATTATCGATTGGCCACATCGTTACCTTCCAACTATCGAAGTCGATGAGACCACTGTGATCTGCGTTCTAACACATGATCCAAAGTTTGATGTTCCGGTACTTGAGATTGCCCTTCGTACCAATGCTGGTTATATCGGCGCGATGGGTTCACGTCGCACACATCTTGATCGCCTCGAACGTTTGAAGGAGATTGGAATGACCGAGGCTGAGATTGCGCGCCTTAAGTCACCTATCGGACTAGACCTCGGTGGTCGCACACCAGAGGAGACTGCGATTTCAATCGCTGCTGAAATTATCTCTAATCAGGTGGGCGGAACAAATCAACCACTCAAAGATGGAACTGAATCAATTCATAAGACTTCACTCGCAAGTGAAACTGGTCCAGCGCCAGTGATTGCCTAACTTTTAATTATTTAAAGTTTATTAATAATTAAATGGCAACCAGCGAGCAATCGCACCGGCTGGATTATTGCCTGGTTCGATCAGCGCAAAGCCCTGCGAATGTGCAACTCCACGCAACATCGCAGATCCTAAATAATCTGACTGTGTAAATACTTTTCCATCAACGCTTCCTGGTACCAATCGCGAGAAACCTTCTGGAGTCTTCATCGCTGCGCTGATTTCGATCTTCTCGAGTTCGCGAACTGGAGCACCCAAGAATGAGTGAATGAGTGGCGCACCAAATGATGCAAAGGCGGCGAGCGCCGATTGCGGATTACCGGGAAGTGCCAAGAAAGCTTTTCCGCCACCAATACGTGCAAGCAGTATGTGATAGCCCGGGCGAACCTTTGCGCAGTCGATCACCATCTCACCAGATAGATGCGCTATCGCAGGCTTTACATAATCACGTGGGCCATCTGCGGTACCGCCGGTAGTGACGACGATATCGACATCGTTAATTACTGCAGCGATCTCTGCATTAAATAAATCGAGATCATCTTTTACAAACTTTGCCGAGACGATCTCTGCGCCGGTACCTGCCAGGATTGCGGGAAGTTGTGGGCCGAGCGCATCGCGAATCGAACCATCGAGTGGAACACCGCTATGTAAGAGTTCGTCGCCAAGGAAGAAGATTGCAACACGAGGCTTTGAAATTACTTCAACGCCATCATGGCCGGTTGCGGCAAGTAACCCGACCATCGGCGGCGTCAGAGTTGTTCCTGCTGCAATCAAGAGATCGCCTTCTTTGCACTCCATACCTGCAGGTCTGAAG
Source organism: uncultured Actinomycetes bacterium (assembly GCA_903954055.1). Classification (GTDB taxonomy): domain Bacteria; phylum Actinomycetota; class Actinomycetes; order Nanopelagicales; family Nanopelagicaceae; genus Planktophila. Next base: position 1,247 of record CAJBMC010000151.1, read on the forward strand.
TTGGCGCCATCGTCAACGGCTCCTGAGATTGTTCCAGCGCTTTCGACCGCAGCCTCCCATGGGATTACTGCGGTGGCTCCATCAGGGATCACGCCACCGGTGGCAATAGCGGCGCACTGTCCCGCGGTTAAGTTCAACGAAGATTTTTTACCGGTTGCAACTTCACCGACAATCGACCATGGCCCTGCGCCAGAGACTGCCCAACCATCCATCGATGAGGTTTGGTAGGCAGGTAAATCACAGAGCGCTCGTGCATCAGCAGCAAGTGTGCGTCCTACAGAATCAGCTAAGGGAACTTTTTCAGCAGGTCGAGCAGAGAATGTTGTCGCAGCAATTGTGCGAGCTTGGTCCCACGTTCCTTCGCGCACGGTACTTACTTTCGTGAAGCGAGTTCTGCTTCGAGCACCTTAACCTTGCGGTGCATCGCCACATGGGCATACAACATGGCAATATCGAAGATAAACATGATGCCCATCAAGATATACATAATGTTCATCGCAGTATCGTGCGAGCTTTCAATATTCATTGTGTGGGCTGTCTGCACGATATTCATGGAGGAATTAAACACCCTTAAGGACTGAAATAACTTCGGCGAGAACTGAAATAGCTATCTCTTCCGGAGTCTTAGCGCCGATATCAAAGCCTGCTGGGCCATGAACGCGAGATAAATCAGTGACATCGCGATATGCCAGCCAATCAGCGCGGTCCTCCTGCATCTTGTTAGATCCAAGAGCTCCGATATAGCCAGCTTTGCTCTCAAGTGCCAACATTAAATTCTTTCCAGAATTTTCAACGTCGTGGCCCATGATGATTGCGGCATCCATCGGCGAGAGGCGAGCTGCAAGCCCAGCATAATTTGTATTGCCGATATCAACGTTGACATCCCAACCAAGTGCACGAGCAAATTCTGCAATTGCATCTGCAATCGGACCACGACCTGCGAGTGCAAGGGTTGTTACCGGGTGATAGATCGTCACGATGCGATCTCCGAGATCGACAATCATCGATTTATTCTGATTGAAGAGCTCGGCAATATCGGGGGCGGCAGCAACGATTGAGACTGATGTGAAATATTCAGCGCGAGTAATTTCATCGCCATCGATATGTGCGACTACAGCGAGCGCCTCTTTATCAACGAGCGCCTGCCAGAAATCTCCATCAATCAAACCGGTATGCAATAGCGCAAATTTAAGTTCTGTACCTTCTGGAATATTTGAAAGTATTGATTCGAGTGCAGTTACTTTGCGAGTGATGATTCGCCCGGTCGCTAATTTGCGTTGCGCTGTTTCAATCAGTGGGCTATCAAATGCTGAATCCAAGAGATTGCCGATGCGACCGCCGCCAGGTGTGATCGCAATAGCTTGGCTGCCGATTGGAACATTGGCATCAGAGGTTGAAATCAACCAGGCAACATCGGCACGGGTATTAGAGCGGGCGCAGGCATTGACGCTAAGGGCGATTTCGTACATCCCTGAAGTCTAGAAGGAAAGTCGCGATTAAGAGATTTGAGCAGCAATCTCATCGGCGAGCGCAGGACCCACGCCCCACGCGCCACCGTCATGGCGATCAATGCACCATGCGGAATAGTGAGCGAGCTCTGGCTGACCGAAGAATTTAGCACCATCATCACCAGTGACCATCAATGCGGTTGCCAGCGCATCGGTAAGGCCGCCATCAGGGCCAAGGACTGTCGCGCTGCGAGCACCAATTGCAATCACACCGGTCAATGGATCGATGATGTGAGCGCCGCGTTCGTAATCTCCTGATGTTGCAATGGCGCCATCGAATATCTCGAAGATTCTCAAAACTTCTTGGGTGTTATCGGGATTCGATACACCGATTTTCGAAGGCTCAATCTCACCGCTATCTAGGAGATTGCCACCGCGCAGAGTTAAATCACCTGCAGCATTAACTTGCACATGCTCACACCCGGCGAGTACCAAGATATGCGCAACGCGATCTGCAGCCCATCCCTTTACATATCCTGAAGGATCAAAGCCACCTTTAACTTTCCATGGATCAAATGCACCATCGGATAAATACTTTGCATTCTGGCATGCATCCCAGACCTCTTGAACATCCTGCGGACATTGCCCTA
>CAJBMC010000152.1 GCA_903954055.1 uncultured Actinomycetes bacterium
ATCCCCTATGCAGGGCGATAGCCGCCTTGTAATCTCAATGGTTATGAGCTCTGAATCATTGGAAAATCTCGCAACCGAGAACCGCACCTTTACTCCTAGCGATGAATTTGCAGCTGCTGCCAACGCCCAGCCAAGTCTCTACGCCGAGGCACACCACGATGGCCTCGACTTCTGGGATCGCCAAGCTGAGGCGCTGGTCTGGGATCGCAAGTGGGATACAACCCTCGAATGGAATCCACCATTTGCACAATGGTTTGTCGGCGGCAAGATCAACGCATCTGTAAATGCACTTGACCGACATGTTGCTGAAGGTCACGGCGGCCGAATTGCGTTTCACTTTGAAGGTGAACCCGGTGACACTCGAACAATTTCATATGCGCAACTTTTAACCGAAGTAAGCAAGGCTGCAAATGCGCTCACTGAAATTGGAATTACCTCCGGCGATCGCGTTGCAATTTATATGCCTCTTATTCCCGAAGCTGCTGTGGCCATGTTGGCTTGTGCCCGTATCGGGGCAATTCACTCTGTTGTCTTTGGTGGATTCTCTGCCGATGCTCTCCTTTCGCGAATTCAAGATGCCGATGCAAAGTTAGTAATCACCGCAGATGGTGGATTTCGTAAAGGTGCCGCCTTTGCGCTGAAGCCAGCGGTTGATGAAGCGCTTAAGGGTCAGACCAATGTAAAAAATGTTCTCGTCGTAAAGCGCACTGGCCAAGAGACTGCATGGAATGAAGATCGTGATATCTGGTGGCATGATCTCGTCAACCACCAACCATCAACACATACTCCTGAATTTTTCGATAGCGAGCATCCACTCTTTATTCTCTACACATCTGGCACAACTGCAAAGCCAAAGGGAATTTTTCACACTACTGGCGGATATCTCACCCAAGTTGCATACACTCATAAAGTTGTCTTTGATATCAAACCGCGCACCGATGTTTACTGGTGTACTGCCGACGTAGGCTGGATAACTGGGCATTCATACATGGTTTACGGGCCGCTCATTAATGGCGCAACCCAGGTGATGTACGAAGGAACTCCCGATACTCCCCATAAAGGACGCATCTTCGAAATCATTGAAAAATATGGCGTCACGATTTTATATACAGCGCCAACTTTGATTCGCACGTGGATGAAATGGGGCGATGAATATCCCAATCAATTTAATCTGGGAACACTCAGACTTTTAGGATCTGTTGGCGAACCAATTAATCCAGAGGCGTGGATTTGGTACCGCCAGGTGATTGGTGGCGGCCGCTGTCCAATCGTCGATACTTGGTGGCAGACCGAGACTGGTGCAATCATGATTTCACCACTGCCTGGAGTTACCGCGACAAAGCCAGGTTCGGCAATGCGACCTATCCCAGGAATTAGCGCGAAAGTTGTCGATGATAACGGCGTACCTGTTGGTGATGGACACGGTGGATATTTAATTCTCGATCAGCCTTGGCCATCGATGTTGCGCGGGGTTTGGGGCGAAGAAGAGCGATACAAAGAAACGTACTGGTCGCGATGGGATGGCATTTATTTTGCCGGTGACGGCGCAAAGCTCGACGATGATGGAGCAATCTGGTTACTCGGCCGAGTTGATGATGTTATGAACGTTTCCGGTCACCGTATCTCAACCACTGAAGTTGAATCAGCACTCGTCTCGCATGAAGCTGTCGCTGAAGCTGCCGTCGTAGGCGCTGCAGATGCAATGACCGGGCAAGGAATTGTTGCCTTTGTGATTTTGCGAGGCGGAGTGGAACATGTTGAAGGTGAAGAGCTAGTGAAGGAGCTCCGCAATCATGTTGCTAAAGAGATTGGTGCCATCGCAAAACCACGTCAGATCATGGTGGTTAATGAACTTCCAAAGACACGAAGCGGCAAGATTATGCGCCGATTATTAAAGGATGTCGCTGAAAATCGCGCAGTCGGGGATGCAACAACCTTGGCAGATCCCAATGTAATGAAGTTGATCTCTGAAGGATTAAAGAGCGCTACAGCTGAGGATTAGCGAGCAATTTTTCGACCTCTTTATGTGCAGAGGCGATAAATCCTGGGGCGTGGCGATCAATCTGAAGATAGACCTTGCTCCTTGCCAGATCATTCTGTCCGGAAGACCAAGGCGACCAGAGAATGATTGTGCCGATGATGTAGAAGAGAAGTAGATATTTACCAACTTCGAAAAGTGCGCCGGCCAATGAATCAATCCAACGAAGCGGTCCGCGAATTAAGGTAAAACGAAGTGTCTTTGCAAT
>CAJBMC010000153.1 GCA_903954055.1 uncultured Actinomycetes bacterium
AGTCGAGAGCGCAAAGATTGCCGATAACAGAGGAATCACCCAGAGAATTGGTGATCGATAAACGATAATCAAAATAATTGAAACTACACCGAGTGTGACAAGTAAGAGGCTGGAATCAAGACTTCCAAATGCGCCGAAGAGATCTCCAAGGATTCCCGCTGGGCCAGTGACATATGGGGTTAGTGAAACAGTTTTGGCAAGTGGTGCTACATCTGCACGAATCGCTGCAACAACTGCTGGCAGGACTGGCTTATCGTTAGGAAGCGTTGCTGAAATTGAATTTCCATCGAGTGGGATGTTGACCAAGATTGCCTTTCCATCTTGTGATGGGAATGCAGTGACCTGTCCGCCCTTAAGGAGGTAATCACCGAGCTTGGCGGAAGTTCCATCGAGAGTAATCGCTGGGACTCCGGCAAGGTGGGCATTAATTGCGCCTAACGCCGCCGGGGTTGCGCTACCTTCAAAGAGGACGAGCGCTGGAAAGTTGAAGGTCTTTCCATCCGAGAACTTAGCAATTGCCGCAGAAGCTTGCGCCGCCTCTGAGCCCTTAGGCAAGAAATTAGAGTTGTTGTTCTCCTGAACGCTGGAGAGCTTTCCAAATAATGGACCAAATACGCCGGAGATCATAAACCAGACGATTACGACTAAAACAGCAAGGGCAACGGGCTTCTTATTCTTGATTAGCATGAGGGCAAGTCTACCTTTAGGCTTACGACGTGCCAGTCATCGACTCTGCCCCACTCGCTCTCAAGCGAAGCGGACTTGTCGAATACGAAGAAGCTCTGGCGATTCAAAGAAAGCTTCACCTTGAGATTGCGCAACAGCAACGGCCGAATACGCTAATTCTGCTCGAGCACCCTTCTATCTATACCGCTGGAAAGCGGACGCTGGCAGAAGAACGTCCCCTCAACGGTGCACGTGTTCTCGATGTAGATCGCGGTGGAAAAATTACCTGGCACGGTCCAGGGCAACTTGTTGGGTATCCCATAGTTCGCTTGAAGAATCCCCACGAGCTCGTCGGATTCGTTCGCGAGATCGAGTCAGGAATTATCGCCGCTTGCGCCGAATTTGGAATCACTGGGGTCCGAGTCTCTGGGCGTTCGGGAGTCTGGATTGTCGACGACCGAGGTGAGCGAAAAATTGCCGCGATTGGAATCCGTGTCGCATCAGGTACCTCAATGCATGGTTTTGCCATCAATGTAAATCCCGATCTCGCAGCCTTCGATGCGATTGTTCCTTGCGGAATATCTGATGCCGCCGTCACATCTATGGCTCGAGAGCTCAATCGAGAGATTACTATTGATGAAATAATGCCGGTAGTTGAAAAACATATGTATGAAGCTCTAACAAAGGTGGGCGCATGACGATTGCACCAGATGGTCGCAAACTACTCCGTATCGAGGCACGTAATGCAGAGACGCCGATCGAGCGTAAGCCGGAGTGGATTAAGACTCGAGCAAATATGGGCCCGGAATACACTCGACTTCGCACACTTGTAAAGACTGAATCACTTCACACTGTCTGCCAAGAAGCGGCATGTCCAAATATTTTTGAATGTTGGGAAGATAAGGAAGCCACATTCCTCATCGGTGGCGAACGTTGTACCCGCCGCTGCGATTTCTGCAATATCGATACTGGCCGACCAGAGCCGGTTGATCGCGACGAACCACGTCGCGTCGCTGAATCCGTTCAAGCGATGGGACTTAAGTACGCAACTATTACGGGTGTTACTCGCGATGATCTCGAAGATGAGGGCGCCTGGCTCTATGCCGAGACAATTCGAAAGGTTCATGAACTCAATCCTGGAACTGGCGTAGAGATGCTCGCTCCCGATTTCAGTGGCAAGCCTGAACTTCTCAACCAAGTCTTTGAAACTCGGCCAGAAGTTTTTGCTCACAATCTCGAGACTGTCCCTCGCATCTTCAAGCGGATTCGTCCTGCATTTACCTATGAACGTTCACTCAACGTCATTACTCAAGCTCGTGAATTTGGATTGATTACTAAATCAAATCTCATCCTTGGCCTGGGTGAGGAAATCTCCGAAGTTATCCAAGCTCTCGAAGACCTCCATAGTGCAGGGTGTGACTTGATTACGATCACTCAATACCTTCGTCCTACCAACAAGCATCACCCGGTCGAACGTTGGGTTAAGCCTGATGAATTTGTAGAGCTAGCAAAGCGGGCAGAAGATATTGGATTTAGTGGCGTAATGTCCGGTCCACTCGTTCGTTCTTCCTATCGAGCAGGTCGCCTCTACAAGCAAGCGCAAGAGAAGCGCGCACTCAGCGCACAGACCAATGGCTGAGATTGTCTATCCCCCAGTAATCGCCTCAGTGAAGGCGTTCTGGAAAGTTCTGGGATTGAAATTTGATTTTCGAGGTCAAGAACATCTTCCTAAACCTGATCACGGTGGCGCAGTGCTGGCAATGAATCACATTAGCTATCTCGATTTTGCACTCGTCGGAACTGCCGCTCTTCCGATGAAGCGCTACGTGCGTTTCATGGCAAAGAAAGAGATCTTCAACAATAAAATAGCTGGACCTTTAATGCGCGGAATGCATCACATCAGCGTTGATCGATCCAATGGATCCGCCTCACTCGCTACCGCGCTCAGAGCGCTGCGTGATGGAGAGATCATCGGAATTTTTCCAGAAGGAACAATCTCGGTCTCATTTGAAATCAAAGAGTTGAAGAGTGGCGCAGTACGCCTTGCCCAAGGTGCGGGAGTCCCCGTTATCCCAACAATTATTTGGGGCTCTCAGCGTTTATGGACTAAAAAGGTGAAGCGCAACCTACTTCAGCGCAAAGTTCCCATCTCTGTGACTTTTGGTGAGCCGCTCTACTTTGAAAAGGGCAGTGACGTCGAAGCTGGTGAGGCGATTCTGCGCAGTGCGATGCTGGCAATGCTTCATGAAGTGCAGGAAAACTATCCAGATTCACATCAGGGTCAGCGTTGGGCGCCAGTCCGTCTTGGTGGTACCGCGCCCGCTCCCCTAAACTAGCGCGCATGGCTAAGAATAAAGAGGCAAAGGTAAAGTCCCCACGTGTCCAAGAGATCCGTGATGCGTACAAGATCACCAAGACGGTAAAACCTTGGATTGGTGCGTTGCTACTCGGAATCGTTTTCGTTGTAACAGGTATTGCAATTGCAATTGGTATCTGGGGTGGACATCCAATCTATGCCGCCTTTGTTGGTTTTCCTGCCTCTCTCATTGTCGCTCTTATTATCTTTACCCGAATCGCAGGTTCGGCGGCTTATGCATCAATCGAAGGTCAGATTGGCGCTGGCGCCTCGGTATTGATGGCGATTCGTAAAGGTTGGACTACTACACCTGCAGTTGCCGTAAACCGTAACCAAGATATGGTCCACCGCAGCGTCGGTCGCGGTGGCATTGTGCTGACCGGTGAAGGTGGCGCCGCGGTTCGCCAGATGTTGCAAGATGAGCGCAAGAAATCAGAGCGCTATGCTCCAGGTGCACCCATTACTGAAATCATTGTTGGCGATCTGCCAGGTCAAGTTCCGCTGAAGAAATTGCAGAAGCATGTAAATAAGTTGCCTAAGAAATTATCTACCCATCAGATGCGCGAACTTCGCATGCGCTTGAAGGCAGTTGGCGGAATGTCGCTGCCGATTCCAAAAGGACCAATGCCTAAGGGTGTTCGAATTAAATAATTAGTTCGAATTTAAAATTGGTAGGAGTAAGCGCGCTAACGAATTACCAAAACCGTATTTGAGAGCCGCTCGTTAACTCCGCGGCCATTTTCGTCGAAGGTAATCGCAGTGATCACGATGACCATCAAGATGGTTCGAATGAGGGCTTGCAAGGGCGTTACTGCTCCCCCATCGCTAAACCTCACGACCTTGAGTCCAACAAATCTGTGGCCAAATGATGAGCCACCGAGGGTGACCAGCACCAGGTACTCCACCGCCAGAACAACGAGCGCCTTCGAACCAACATGGTGGGTTCGTTCGAAGAAGGTGCCTTTGCCGGCGAAGAAGCCCAGCGTGATCGCATAGGCGGCGAGCCAGTCGAGCGAGATTCCTAGCATGCGACGACCCTGGCTAATCCGTGGATACATAGACCTACTCTAGGTGATGGGCGAGAGCTCGGCCTATTTGTTACATAGGCGTAACACTGAAAATGGCGAATATGCCCCTTGAGACCTTAGGCTCTGCCACATAGAAAGGCTCAAAGTTGAGCCCTTTCGACCAAGTCAATTCGACTTTGCGACTTATTGGGAGTCCCACTTATGTTCAAAAATTCAAGCGAAATCTTTGCTTATATCAAGAAGGAAGACGTCAAGTTAATCGACGTTCGCTTCACCGACCTTCCTGGTATTCAGCATCACTTCAACGTTCCTGTTGAATCATTTGATGAAGCTGTCTTCACCGATGGTTTGATGTTCGATGGTTCTTCAATCCGCGGATTCCAGTCAATCCACGAATCAGATATGAAGCTCCTGCCAGTTCCATCATCTGCATATATCGATCCATTCCGTCTTGAGAAGACGCTCGTCATCATCTTCTCTGTTCACAACCCAACAGATAACACTCCTTACTCACGCGACCCACGCGGCGTTGTTGCCAAGGCAGTTGAATACTTGAAGTCAACAGGTATTGCAGATCAGGCATTCTTTGCACCTGAGGCAGAGTTCTATGTCTTCGATGCAGTTCGCTTTAAGACAGGTATCAACGAGTCATTCCACCACATCGATTCATATGAAGGTGCTTGGAATACCGGCATCGTTGCAGATCCTGATGGAACTCCTAACCGCGGATATCGCACACGTATTAAGGGCGGATACTTCCCAGTCTCTCCAACAGATCAGTATGCAGATCTTCGCGATGAGATGGTGATGGAGCTTGGCCGCGCTGGTCTTCAGGTAGAGCGTTCACACCATGAGGTCGGAACAGCGGGCCAGATGGAGATCAACTACCGCTTCACAGATATTCTCACCGCAGGTGATGAGTTGATGAAGTTTAAGTACATCATCCGCAACGTTGCTTGGGAGGGCGGCAAGACTGCAACATTTATGCCAAAGCCACTCTTCGGTGATAACGGTTCAGGTATGCACGTTCACCAGTCACTCTGGAAAGATGGCAAGCCACTCTTCTTCGAAGCTGGCACATATGGCGATCTCTCAGATATGGCGCGTTGGTATATCGGTGGTCTCTTGAAGCACGCACCATCACTTCTCGCATTCACCAACCCAACTGTGAACTCATACCGTCGTTTGGTTCCAGGCTACGAAGCTCCAGTAAACCTTGTTTACTCAGCTCGTAACCGTTCAGCATGTATCCGTATCCCAATTACCGGATCATCACCAAAGGCAAAGCGTGTTGAGTTCCGTTGCCCAGATCCATCATCAAACCCATACCTCGCATTTGCAGCAATGCTCATGGCTGGTATTGATGGAATTATCAACAAGATCGAACCACCTGCTCCAGTTGATAAGGATCTCTACGAACTTGAAGGTGCAGAAGCTGCAGCTATCCCACAGGTTCCAGGTTCACTCGACGCAGTTCTTAACTCACTCGAGAAGGACCATGCATTCCTTACAAAGGGAGGCGTCTTCACCGACGACCTCATCGCAACCTGGATTGATTGGAAGCGTACAAACGAAGTTGATTATGTTCGTCTTCGTCCGCATCCAGCTGAGTTCGAGCTTTACTTCGACATCTAAGAAGTCGATCACAGAACCCCCCGTCACATTACGTGGCGGGGGGTTCTGTGCTTTCCGAGAGTTTTTACGGTGAAGGTAACACTTGTGACAGTTTCCGACCCTTTAGACAATCTGCGAAATACTTCCGCATGGCCAAGTCCGGAAACCGCCCCAACGAAAATTACTACCACGACGACCCTGAGAATCAAGTTGTCAAGCGTAAGAATTATCGATCACTCACCTCAGTCGTAATGCTGATGGTCGCTGGCCTTTTCCTTAACAATACCTTCGCAGCAAATATCTCGCTCACCTCCGGTGGTAAGGTCGAATTTGGTCAAGGCGTGCAAGTGACGGCTGCATGTTCTGGAAGTAGTGTTCTTACACTCACCCCTCAAGCTCGATTTGTAAACGCTAGTGGCGCAGGGGCTTATTACTTCGGCTCAGTTCAAATTTCGGGTATTCCATCCAGTTGCAATGGGTTTGATTTCACAATCAATGCTTATGGAGCATCTGGAAACTCTCCCGTCGCAATTTTCAATACTTCATCTACTAGCGCAGTTGTTTATAACAACAGTGGTGGAGCATTTCAACTTGGCTATGGAACAACAAATGGCGCAAGCATCACCAGTGGTTCCGGAACTTTCACACTAACTTTCACAGACCCAGTTGCGCTGTCAGGATCTGTTGGTCTAATCACGATTCAAAGTAGTAGCCATGCTGCCCTTCCATGTGTGCAGGGTGGGGATTGCACAATCGGTGAAGTCGGACCCGGCGGTGGACGAGTCTTTTATTTCGCTGCAGCAGGCTTCAATTGCGGAACCGGTTACACAAACACCGGAAGTCCAGTGGGTGGCCTCTGTCATTATCTAGAAGCTGCACCGACTTGGGGTGGCGGCGGCAAAGATGCACAAGCGATGTGGGCTAGCTCCGCCTACCAAAACACTGACGTTGCCTCAATCACCAACGAAGCAAGTGTGAATAATTCTAGTTCTGGTATCGGACTTGGATATAAAAATACCTTGGCGATTGTCGCTCAGGGGAATGACAACACCTCTGCGGCTGGAGCCGTTCGAGCCTATACCGGTGGATCTAAGACAGACTGGTACTTGCCAACGTCTGCAGAACTCAATCAAATGTGTAAGTGGGCTCGAAATCTGCCTTGGGTATCCGATGCAACGGTATGTACATCAGCCGGAACACTTAATACGGGTCCCGGCGCAGCTGGCTTTGATGACAGCAGCTATGACTATTGGTCTTCATCTGAAATCAGTGCGAATTCCGCCCGCGTTCAGTTCTTCGGAGACGGTGGTCAAGGAAACCCAAACAAGAGTTTAATGAAGAACGTTCGCCCTATCCGAGCCTTTTAAGGCATAGAGATAGGTAAGACACGCTCGAGTTCGCCCAAGCTAGAACTTCCACATTTTCGAGCGATTTACGGCTAAAGCTCGCTTTGGCCAGTTTCGTATATCGAAATAGCACTTCGATATAGACTTCCACCCCTATGGGCGAAAGGGGGTCGACGGTGGGATATCGCTATACCTATCACGACGACCCAGTTGAGGAGATAGATCCACCTCGCTCACCTTTGAAGAGGGCTCTCTTTATCTTCGCAATTGTAGGAATCCTTGGAACTGCAGGAAGTACCTTGGCAGCAAATATCTCTCTCACAAATTCAGGAGCGAGTGAATTTGGGCAAGGGTTCATGGCAACCACCGCATGCTCAGGCAATAATTCACTTTCCTTGAAACCAACCAATATTTTCGACGGCACTAATTATTTGGTCAAGTCTGTAACTGTTTCAAATATCCCCACCTCGTGCGCCGGGAATGATTTCATACTTAACGCTTCAGTTGCTCAAAGCTTACCTAATGGGAGCGCGGTATTCACTGGATCGAATTCTCAATATATAAACGCTGGTAGTAATTCTGGGTTTAACTTTGGAACAGGCAACTTCACAATTGAAGGTTGGTTTAACTTTTCAAACGTTACTCCTATGGCAACATCTCCTGCATTGTGGGTTATGGAGAACGGAAATGCCTACTTCATGGTGATCAATCGATCTGGTGGTAGTAATACGGGGATGCTCTCCCTCTATTGGAATTTCACCCCTACAACAGGAGATCCTTGGAATTTTGTAAACACCGCCAACAATACTATCGCCGTTAATACTTGGACCCATATCGCAGCGATGAGAAACGGAGATACATATTCACTCTTCGTAAATGGAAAATGCGTAGCAACAGTCTCAGGAATGGCTACCAATCAGATGGGGGCGAGCGATCTCGCATTAAAAATTGGTTTGAATAACAGTGGAAAGATTTCCAATTTCAGAGTTGTTAAAGGTTCGCTGGCTTACAACTACGGCACCACGATCGGAACAACGTACTTCACTCCCCCGACCAGTGTTCTCAGTTCAATTTCAGGTACTCAGTTGTTGCTTGACACGCCATCAGGAGCGAGTTTCCTTACCGATCTCTCCCCTAACAACCTAACCATGACAAATACAGGAGCGGTGACTTCATCGACCGATTCGCCATTTCCAGGTAGCTACACTCAATTACCAGCAAGCGTAGGAGCCTTATACGCAACCACTTCTACCACGGCGAGAATTTACGATAGTTCAGGGTCGTTCGTACAAGGATCTAACTCATCCGGAACAACCGTCACAACCAATTCCACCACTCCGACAGGCTCATTTACAGTCTCTTTCGATACCCCGACAGCTATCTCATCTAACGTTACAAACTTCACCCTACAAAGCGGATCGCACACTCCTTAATTGCCTTGCTTGGGTAGAGATTTCGACATGCTCGAATAAACTAAGAATATTCCGATATTCGAATTTATATTGCTTGAGGGGTGATTCGTGGCTGACTTTTATCACGACGACCCTGTCGATTTTGAGCAACCGATCAAGAGGAAACTTTCTAGCGTTCTCGGTTTTATTGCGTTGATCGCCGGAAGCGTGTTCCTCATTCAAACAACACTTGCTGGAAAAATCTCACTAAATTCCGGGGCTCCGATCCAATTTGGCCAAGGAGTTACTCAACTGACTGCCTGCTCGGGAAGTAATTTGATTACAGCCGCTCCCCAATCAACATTTGTGAATCAATCAAATGGTGGCGCATATTATTTTAGCTCAGTAGTAGTTACCGACGTTCCTGATTCATGCCAGGGTTATGATTTTACACTCAATGCATATGGACAGACAGGTGATTCACCGTTAGCGCTATTTAATTCAACTTCGGCTGCTTCAGTCGTTTACAACAACTCTGGGACATTTCAATTGGGTGTTGGAGCTGCTGGAACTTCAATAGTAAGTGCAACTAGAAGATTTACTGTCACTTTCACAACACCGGTTGCGCTCTCGACAAGCATTTGGCGAATTGCACTTCAAAATTCAAAACACACATTGACTTGTGCAGCAGGCGGCGCTGCAGGTTATACCGGCGGCGGCAAAACAGATTGGTTCATGCCTTCAAAGATGGAGCTAGTCGCATTAGTTACCTACGAATCTACGTTTTCCGTGATTGATCCGATTTATGGCAATACACAATTTTTCAACTCTTCATCCGAATTCAGTGCCTCAAACGTTTGGGGCGAATTGATGCATAGTTCAGGTTCACCAGCCTCTGGCGTTGGAAAAACTGACAATAACCATTACGTTTCAGTTAGAGCGTTTTAAGACCCTTCTTGCACCTTTGTCCTATTATTGTCGAGTGCCAAAGAGAGCAGCTAAAACGATTCCACCAGAAAAGGGGCGTAAAGCGGCCTCTGTCCTTCGAAATCGGATTGCGCTACTACGCTCGACCCAAGAAGTTTTGGCAGATTTAGGTCAATCTGTAACTATTGAAGATATCGCCGAGCATGCAGATGTAGCAGTAAGCACCATCTATAAGCATTTCACAGATAAAGACGCCTTGATCTCGGCCACAATGATGTTTGGTTTCTCGGAGTGGTTTTCTGCTGTACAAACAACAATAGAACAGTCGAGCGATCCCTTGGAAAAATTAGTATTTCCAATGCGCTACTTCGTTCGGGCGAAATACACGCACCCTCATCACGCACAGAATATGGTTAACTTTTTTGGCCTGATTTCTGGGTTCCTTCCATTATTACAAGATGATTTAACGGAACATTTGAAGGAGCTAAAGAAAGCAAAGCTAATCAATTGTGACAATCCAGCAATAGCGGCTAAAAATATTCAATCCGTTTTAACTTTTGCGGCCACAGACCAAATTACCAATCCCAAGGCCACTATTAAGGATGCCGATGCCTCAGTCCGAGTTGCACTCAGCATGATTGGCCTGTCGGCCGCAAAGGCTCACAAATTAACTGAGTCCAAATTGCCAGATTTCAAGCACTAAATTCGCGCCCGTTGTCGCCTGGCGCTAGAAAGTTGAAGATTCTGTGATGCCTTTGGATGGTACTAAGGCATCGAAAAAGTCGGATACAAAATTCCCGTCAGTAATATGGCGGGGGGTTTTGTATTTCAGCAGATGCAGATTAGGTTTTCCTCATGAGCGATAAACGCGAGAGATTAAGTTACGAACAATTCGGAGTAGCAGTTCGCGAACTAGCTCAAACGATTAAAGACAGCGGCTACGAACCGGACATCGTTCTTTCTATCGCGCGTGGTGGGTTACTCATTGGCGGGGCTCTTGGATATGCCCTTGGAGTGAAGAACACCTTCACGATGTCAGTCGAGTTCTATACCGGCGTTAATGAGCGGCTCGCACTCCCTGTTGTCTTACCACCGGTTCCGAACAAAGTCGATCTCACCGGACTCAAGGTCCTCGTTGCGGATGATGTCGCAGATACTGGTGCAACTTTAAAACTAGTACGTGAATTCTGTGGTGACCACGTTGCTGAAGTTCGAAGCGCAGTCCTCTACGAAAAATCGCATAGCGTTGAGAAACCTGATTACGCCTGGCGTCATACCGATCTTTGGATTGAATTTCCCTGGTCAGTAGAACCACCAGTCGAAATCAGCGAAGGTTTGAGGCGCTCTTAGATTGCGGAGTGACGGTCCATGACTTCGTCACTAACTTGTGCATCACTGAACCATTGAGCGCAAAGACTGCCGCCAATATCCACCACCCTGAGATCCCCATACCGATAACAAGTGCCGTCACAATTGAAGGCCCGACGGTTCCACTCAGCCCCCACGATAATCCCCACACGCCTTGATACTGACCTTGATGGTTCTCATCTGCAAGTCCGAAACCAATTGCCCATGATCCTGCAGAACCGATGAGCTCACCAACGATATGCGATGCCATGCCCAACGAGAGAAGCAGAGCTGCAACAATCGCGTTCGCACCGTGTGCATATGCATAGAGTAGGCATGCGAGAGCGATGAAATAGGAGGCGAGACGATAGTTCTTCGCTCCACCAAAGAGCGTCTCAGATCCTTTACTCGCAGCAACTTGCAAGAGCATTACTGCAATCGTATTCATGAGCATAATGACAGAGACCCACCACCGTGGCGCATGCGTCTCACGAACAACCCAGAGCGGAATTGCAACTGATTGCAGCACAAAGTGCATTGACATGAATGC
>CAJBMC010000154.1 GCA_903954055.1 uncultured Actinomycetes bacterium
ATCCCGGTCTTTCATGATGACCAGCACGGAACTGCAATTGTCGTGCTCGCAGCACTTCGTAACTCGCTTAAGTTGGTAAAAAAGAATCTCGGTGATGTAAAGATTGTAATGAGCGGTGCGGGTGCAGCTGGTACTGCCATTGCGAGACTTCTTGTTTTGAGCGGGGCTCAAAATATTATCGCCTACGATAAAGATGGCGTCATCTGCAAAACCTCACCTGGTGAAGATGAGATGCGCCGTTGGTTTATTGATCACTCCAATAGCGGTAATTTCCAAGGTGATATTCACGAAGCGATGGCAGGTGCCGATGTATTCATCGGCGTGAGTGCACCCGATGTACTCAACGAAGCAGATATCGCATCGATGGCGAAAGGCTCAATCGTCTTCGCCCTGGCAAACCCAAATCCTGAGATTGATCCTGCTATCGCCCGTAAGTATGCGACGGTAGTTGCAACGGGTCGTAGTGATCAACCAAATCAAATCAATAATGTGCTCGCATTCCCTGGAATCTTCCGAGGCCTCCTCGATGCTGGAGCTCGAAAGATCTCAGATGACCTACTGGCAGCAGCAGCCGAAGCAATTGCAGATTGCGTTACCGACTCTCAGCTCAACGCCTCCTTTATCGTTCCAAGCGTCTTCGATCCGCAGGTCGTAACGAAGGTCGCGGCGGCGGTAAAGAAGATTTCACAACGCGGCTAAATGAGCACTTTCGCTGCCTCTTTCGATGCCCAATTCGCATCGTTAGCACCGTTTTTTCTCTATCTATCTGTTGCCGGCATTGTCTTTATCGAGACTGGTTTGCTCTTTGGATTCTTCCTCCCCGGAGATTCCATCCTATTTAGCGCTGGTTTAGTGGCGGCCGCACATGGGAATATCAACATAGCGCTGCTCATCGCATTAATTGTCATTGCTGCATTCTTTGGCGATCAAGTTGGTTTTGTCTTGGGCAGAGTTATCGGTCGGCCATATCTTGAGAAAAGAGAATCACCTCGCATTCAACGGATGATTACCAGCGCCGAGAATTTCTACCAACACACTGGTTGGTGGGCGGTTGTTGCAGCTCGATTCTTTCCCTGGATTCGCACCTTTGTTCCACCTATTGCTGGGGCCTCAAAGATGAATTACTACAAGTTTTTATCAGCAAATATTCTGGGCGCAATTTTATGGGGTGCAGGAATTACCTTAGCGGGCTTTTATGCCGCCTCATTCTCTTGGGTGAAGACTTCTTCGTATGTAATCGCAGCTTTCTTTATCATTGCTTCACTGATTTCTGCAAGTGTGAATTATTCTCGCCGCCCACAATAACTCCGAGGTACGTCAAGGCGATTCCTGTAACAAGATACCAACTTATATTTACACCTGGAGTTGGTGAGACTAAATCAATGATCAATGATCCGAGTAAATTTCCACCCACGCTAAAGAGCGTAAAGGTGAGAACTCCAAGGTGTTGAACAATCTTCGAAGTAAAGGCGATATAGATGACTCCAATAACTCCACCGGTATATATCCACCATGGACCTGCTGGCAGTGGCGCTATCTCCGTATTTCCAAAAATTATTATTAGAGCAAAGAAGAGAGTTAAGAATGCAGTTCCCATAAAGAAATTAAGTAATGAGGTTGTAAAACTCTGATGGGTGAACTCATTGATTCGACCATTAAGCGCACGTTGTACGCCAACAACTGCACCTGCAAATCCTGCCAAAACAACTGCAAGAAGCTCTAAATTTGCACCCTCTATGCGATCAAAGACCGAGACCAAAACGGCAAAGACGGTAAATAGTGCTGCTGCAAGTCGTCTAAAAGTTATTCCTTTCTTTCCGCCACCAGTGAGGCCAAGACGATCGACCAGCAGTGAGGCTCCGGTCTGCCCTGCAATAGAGGCGACAGAGTAAATAGCGACGCCTATTACAGGCACGGTGTGGGTTTGAATTGCGACAAATGAACCGCCGAGTGCACCGGCAAAGAGAGTCCAACGTGGAATCTCGCGACGACTCACTGCGCTCCTTAAATTACGAACTCCTAATTTAATAGAAGGCGAGAAGAGGGTAACGATTGAAATTATCACAAGGCCTGAAGAAAATGAGATGAGAGCGGCTTCGACTCCATTGTTTAATCGATGAGAGAGCTCGCCATTGGCGCGGGCTTGTAGTGCAATCATCGCTCCAGAGACTGTTGCCAAAATATCTAATCGCTGAGAAGCCTTATTCACTTCACTTACCCTTCAAGTGCGACAGTAATTGATAGCCACTCTTCTTCGCGAGTAGCTAAATCGCCTGAGACCTTATTGAGTAAATTTGTAAGTTCGGTAAATTGAGTTGGATCTAATTCATTTTCAAGTTCACTACTTATTCGGGCGACTTCAGCTTTGCCCTTTTCAATCTGACGTTCGACTCGTGCTAGGTCCTTCTTTAATTGGCGCTCTTCGGCGGCGCTAGAGTTCTTACCTTTATTGCCAGAACTTTGAATGGGCTGCGTCGATGCGTGACGGAGCTCGAGATATTCATCTACCCCGCGAGGTAAATCACGTAACTTCAGATCACCTAGTAATC
>CAJBMC010000155.1 GCA_903954055.1 uncultured Actinomycetes bacterium
ATGACCATCGATTCCGAGAAGGTCGCGCTCCTAGGGCTGACCTATGACGATGTCCTTCTCTTGCCCGATGCATCTGAGGTTGTTCCCTCAGAGGTCAATACCTCAACCTGGTTGACTCGCAATATCTCGCTCGCGGTGCCGCTGGTTTCGTCAGCGATGGATACCGTCACCGAATCTGCAATGGCGATCGCGATGGCTAAAGCTGGTGGCGTCGGAATCATCCACCGTAACTTGCCGATTGAAGAGCAGGTTGCACATGTAAAATTAGTGAAGAACGTTGGCCTCGCCGGCGCTGCAGTAGGTGTTGGCGATGATGGATTTGCTCGCGCCCAAGCTCTCATCGATGCCGGTGTAGATGTTGTCGTTGTTGATACTGCACACGGCCATCACCGCGCAGTGCTCGATGCGATTGCGCGAATTAAAAAGTTTTCACCAACAACAGAAATCATCGGCGGCAATATTGCAACTCGCGCCGGTGCGCAGGCACTAATCAATGCCGGTGCAGATGCAGTCAAGGTTGGCGTTGGTCCAGGATCTATCTGCACGACTCGTGTTGTTGCCGGCGTCGGTGTTCCACAAATTACCGCGATTATGGAGGCGGCAAAGGCTTGCAATAAGGCTGGCATTCCATTAATTGCAGATGGTGGACTTCAATATTCAGGTGACATCGTTAAGGCGATAGTCGCTGGTGCACATACTGTGATGCTCGGTTCGCTACTTGCCGGATGTGAAGAATCTCCAGGCGAACTATTTGAAATTGATGGCCGCAAATACAAGGGCTATCGCGGAATGGGTTCATTGGGTGCGATGCAATCTCGCGGTGAGAAGAAGTCCTATTCAAAAGATCGCTATATGCAAGACGATGTTCTCTCTGAGGACAAACTTGTACCGGAAGGAATCGAAGGCAAGGTTGCATATAAGGGCACGGTCTCCGATGTTGTGCACCAACTTGTCGGCGGACTTCGTAGCGGAATGGGATATGCCGGCGCTCCCGATATCGAAACACTTCGTCGCGAAGGTCGATTAATTCAAATTACTTCAGCAGGTCTTAAAGAGAGCCATCCGCACGATGTTCTCGATGTTGCAGATGCACCAAATTACGGAAAGAAGGCGTAAGTGGAGATCGAAATCGCACCAGGTAAGCGCGCACGCCAAGCCTTCTCTTTCGACGATATTGCAATCGTTCCAAGCCGTCGTACTCGCACGCCAGAAGAAGTGAGCCTTGCTTGGCAGATCGATGCTTACAAGTTTGAGCTACCGCTACTTGCAGCGCCAATGGATTCAGTCGTTTCACCAGAGACTGCAATCGCAATTGGAAAGCTAGGTGGTCTCGGCGTCCTTAATCTCGAGGGGCTCTGGACTCGCTATGACGATCCGCGAATTCCACTGGGCGAAATCGCGTCGATGCCAGAGAAGCATGCGACTCGTCGTATGCAGGAAATTTATGCTGCACCGATCCGCCCCGAACTCATCAAGGAGCGTATCCAACAGATTCGCGACGCTGGCGTCACTGTTGCAGCATCACTTTCACTACAGCGCACCGTTGAACTCCATGATGCAGTGATTAAAGCTGGAGTAGATATCTTCGTAATTCGTGGCACAACA
>CAJBMC010000156.1 GCA_903954055.1 uncultured Actinomycetes bacterium
AGATTGGCTGACTAACAATATTGATTGGGCGCTTGCGCGTAAGCGATATTGGGGCACTCCCCTTCCCATCTGGCGATGCGAGAACAAGCATGAAATCTGTATCTCATCGCTCAAAGAGTTAGGTGAGCTCACAGGTCAAGAGCTTTCAAACCTTGATCCACATCGCCCATTTGTTGATGACATTACCTTTGCATGTAATGAGTGTTCAGAGACTATGACACGAATTCCTGAGGTAATCGATTGTTGGTATGACTCTGGCGCTATGCCATTTGCGCAGTGGGGCTATCCGCATAAGGAAGGTTCAGTCGAGAAATTTAAGGCGGCCTACCCAGCAGACTTCATCTGCGAAGCAATCGACCAGACTCGCGGGTGGTTCTACACCTTGATGACTATTGGCACCCTCGTCTTCGATCAGAGCTCTTACGAGAATGTTCTCTGCCTCGGACATATTCTTGATAAAGATGGGCGAAAAATGAGCAAGCATCTCGGCAATGTATTAGAGCCGATGGCGCTGATGGATCAACATGGCGCCGATGCGGTCCGTTGGTACATGCTTGCCGCAGGATCACCATGGGCATCACGTCGAGTAGGCCACGAAGCTATATCCGATGTAATCCGTAAGACTTTACTTACCTACTGGAACACAATTTCATTCCATGCTCTCTATGCGAATGCATCAGATTTCACGCTCGCAAAGAGCCCTGCAGTCGAGCAGCGTTCAACGATGGATAAGTGGATTCTCAGCGAGCTCAACACTCTTATCGTTGAAGTTGATAAGGCTTATAGCGAATTCGATTCGCAGACCGCCGGCAAAGTTCTCGCCACATTTATCGACGATCTCTCCAACTGGTATGTGCGACGTTCGCGTCGTCGCTTCTGGGATGGAGATGTTGCAGCTCTAGCAACGCTGCACGAATGTCTAGAGAAGCTCACCCAACTCCTTGCGCCGATGATTCCTTTTATCTCTGAACAGGCCTGGCAAGAGTTAATTCGCGTTGCAAATCCGAGCGCCGCTACATCTGTACATATGACGGACTTTCCAATTGCAGATACAGCACTTATCAATGCCGATTTAAATAAGCAGGTTGCGATGACTCGTCGCGTAGTTGAGCTTGGACGCTCTGCACGTGCCGAATCAGGGGTGAAGATTCGTCAGCCACTACAGCGTGCGCTGATATCTGCATCCGGTTGGGCAACCCTGCCAGCTGAGATGAAGGAGCAAATCTCAGACGAACTCAATGTGCTTGATCTCGCCGATATTGCAGATGCCGATGGAGATTTGGTTGATGTATCAATCAAGGCAAACTTCAAATCTCTCGGTGCCAAGTACGGCAAGTCAGTCCAGGATGTTGCGAAGTTGATTGCAGCAGCTGATGCAGTTGGGCTAGTCAAAGCCCTTCGCACAAATAGCACGACAACTATTGGTGAGTATGAGATTGCACTTGAGGACCTTGTCATTACTGAGGTACCGAAGAGTGGCTGGATGGTGGCAAGCCATGACGGCGAGAGCGTTGCATTAGACCTTGAACTATCTCCGGAATTAATAGCCTCTGGAAATATCCGTGAGGTTATCCGCGCGATTCAGGAACGTCGCAAGAGCGATGGCTTTGAAATCTCAGATCGCATCTCAATCAAATGGAATTCTCTCGATGAGCATTCACAGACCATTGAAGATGGGATTTCACATATCTCTGCAGAGGTTCTTGCTACATCGATGGTGCGAGACACGACTCTGACGGTAAGTGAAGTAGAGCTTGGCTTAACCTTTACTATTGAAAAGGCTTAAAGGAAAGCAACAACAAGCGAACGAAGTACTCCCACAGCTAGCAACAGCACTATGAATGAGAGATCTAGCGCAACGCCACCAAGGCGAAGTGGTGGCACAAATCGTCGAACGAACGCCATCGGCTTTTCGGTGATTGCATAGATGACTTCAAAGATTCCCATCACAAATGTGTTTGGGCGCCACGAGCGCGCAAACATGCGAATGTAATCAACGATGATGCGGAGAAAGAGCGCAATCTTAAAGAGACCTAAGAGTTGCAGAAGTATGTTACGTAAGAACATAAAATAAATCAGCTCTGGTTATAGAAAGTTGCTTGCGCAGCGGTGCGATCTTCGTTGCTGACATTGACGTTCGCTGGAGAGAGTAAGAAGACCTTCAGGCTGATGCGCTCGATGCGACCATGGAGACCAAAGACCAAACCTGATGCAAAATCAACGAGTCGCTTGCGCTCTGACTCTTCCATATCATCGAGATTGATGATCACTGGATTGCCTTCGCGGTAATACTCTCCAACTTTGCGAGCTTCAGAGTAAGAACGTGGCTGCAAGGTAACGATGTTGTAAGAGGCGCCCTCTTCGATAAATGGATTCTCGGCAACAACTGGCTCTGATCGACCAACAACAGTCACACCTGTGCGATCTGGTGTGCGAGGAGTAATTGCTCGTGGCTCTGCCTTCTTAATTGGCGCTTCGGCAACTTCATACTCTTCATCGGTATCGACTAGGCCAAGAAAGCCCATCATCTTATTAAGTGCTGACATGGGATAAAGGTTACTAGTGGTACTGGCGCGCACCGAGGATTTTGCTCCCTACCCGAATATGTGTCGCACCATGATTGAGGGCAATCATGTAATCACCACTCATTCCAGCAGAGAGATATGGTGAACCTGGGAACTCTGCGATAAATCGTTGATGTACCTTGGAAATCGCGGCAAAAGCTGAGGCCACATCCATGGAAACTGGGGGGACGGACATAATTCCTAGTAGCGAAATTGTCGGCATCATTGAGACCGCCTCGGCTAACTCAAAGAGCTCTGACTCTCTGACTCCTCCGCGTTCTGGATCACCATCGAGTGAAAGCTGCAGAAAGACTTCGATCGGTTTGCTGACTTCGGCCCGCGCGATTTTCTCTGCGTGAGCCAATGTATCGAGCGAGTGGATGCAATCGGCCCAGCCCACAATATCTTTAATTTTCTTACTCTGAATCTCGCCTTGATAATGCCATCTCGCATTGACTGATGCGGATTTAGCTAGACCTTCATCACTCCGATTCTCGCCGAAGTTCTCTGCACCTAAAGAGCGAAGAATCTCAACATCACTGACTGGATATGTCTTCGTCACAACAATCAAAGTTGGGTTAAAAGGCGAGACCTCTGCCTCAACCGAACGGAGGTTCAATTCAAGTTCATCGCGACGGGTACTCATAGCCATACCAATCCCACCTGTCGCCCAGTAACTCCATCTCGTCGATATGAAAAATAATCGTGATTCTCTACCGTGCAGTGAGATTCATCTTCAATGGTGATGCCCTCATCGCGCAGGACTGACTGCAACGCTGCCGGAAGATTAAGAGCATAGGTGCCGGATGGAGTGCGAGATTCCGAAGCGGGGTGGAGAGCGACGACTTCGTTAAAGATCTCTTCCGAGACTTCATAACAATCTCCGCAGATCGCAGGACCTACAACTGCCTTAATTGTGGTTGCTCCCATATCGCGCATCACCGAAATAGTCTTTCGGGTAATTTCGTTGACCAACCCTCTTCGACCTACATGCACCGCAGCGACTGATTCGGCAGATATCAGCAAGAGTGGGATGCAATCTGCCACCATGACTGCAACTGTGATTCCAGGAATTCCAGTTACGAGCGCATCGGCGGTTGGGATCTCGTCGGTAATCTCTTCAATCAATGCAATTCGATCGCCATGGACTTGATTCATAAATTGAATCGCACCAAATTCACTTTCGAGAATTGCTCGATTGTCGAGTACATCGCTGAGCTCATCCCCCACGTGAGTTCCGAGGTTGAGAGATGCAAACGCACCGTGGCTTACGCCTCCGGTGCGTTTGGTGAAACGAGTTGGCATTACTTCATGAAGTCTGGAACGTCGATCTCATCCTCAGAGACGAGTTCTTCAAAGGTGATCTTCTTCTTTGGAGATGATGAATCGAGATCAAGGGCCACTGACAAAGGGTCATTGGCTGGAATTGGATCTGCCACTCCGGAGAGCGTCGCAGCGTTAATCGAAGGCATCTCAACCTTCTTCGGCTCTCCCCCAGCAAAACCAGCTGCGATAACGGTGATGCGAACTTCATCACCTAACGCATCATCGATAGTGGTACCGAAGATGATGCGAGCATCTGGATGTGCTGCTGCCTGTACGAGTTCGCACGCTTCATTTATTTCAAAGAGACCAAGGTCAGATCCACCAGCAACTGAAAGGAGTACGCCCATCGCACCATCGATAGATGCTTCCAATAGCGGGCTTGAGATTGCTAGCTCTGCCGCACGTGATGCACGATTTTCGCCGCGCGCTGAACCGATTCCCATAAGAGCAGAACCTGCATCAGTCATAACTGTCTTCACATCAGCAAAGTCGAGATTGATCAAACCAGGCTGGGTAATAATTTCAGTGATTCCCTGCACGCCAGAGAGGAGAACCTGGTCTGCACTCTTAAATGCATCCATCGCCGTGATGTTGCGATCAGAGATTGCAAGGAGGCGATCATTAGGAATCACAATCAAAGTATCAACATGTTCGCGGAGCGCTTCGATTCCTTCATCTGCTTGACGTGTGCGAATTTTTCCTTCAAATGAGAATGGGCGGGTAACTACACCGATAGTAAGTGCACCGAGATCGCGTGCAATCTTTGCAACGATAGGAGCGCCACCTGTACCTGTGCCACCACCTTCGCCCGCGGTTACGAAGACCATATCTGCACCGCGAATAATTTCTTCAATTTCTTCAGTGTGATCTATTGCCGCTTGACGACCTTTTTCCGGAGCAGCACCTGCACCGAGACCCTTTGTAGATGCACGACCAATATCAAGCTTTACATCTGCATCACTCATCAAGAGGTGTTGTGCATCAGTATTGATTGCAATGAACTCAACGCCTTTGAGTCCAACTTCAATCATGCGATTGATCGCATTAACTCCGCCACCGCCGATGCCGACGACTTTAATTACGGCGAGATAATTCTGTGGTGCAGCCACCTGGAGCCTCCTTAAGAACTGTAAACCCTCTCTTGAGAGTCACATTTCTATTCACTTTGATGGTGGCAAGGTATGTGCATCTGAGCACTGAATCAAAAACCAACACGAAGAAATACCTCTACCTACTATAGAGAGTTTTTCCGGCGGTCTTATTTCACAAGTCTTATTTCACAAGTCTTATTTCACGATAGGTGCATGTGGCGCGGATAAATCGATGCTGCTTATATTTTTATTTTCAGGAAGTGCCAGAAGAGCCCGATAAACACTGACTTTAAGTTCTATCTGCGATACCGCACCCCACGTTACTTTCACTTTTCGCCCGGTCACTAGCTGCCATGAGGAGATTGAAGATTCATTTGTGGCGGAGATTGAAATCAGTGAGTCCCTTAAATCGGTCGGGAGCGCCGTGAAGAGGGAGATTGCCTGCAGGCCAAGGGCTGGCGATGCTGCGCTCACTGTGGGCAATCCACTCGGCGTATTTCCAGGGAGGTCGAAGAGGGTGCCAGTTGAATCGATCGCCTTACCTTCGTAGAGGCCAAGTGGAATTCGTGGCGCCATTGCAATAACTACTGTGCCGCGAATCCAATTTCGTTTGACCGAGACGGACTTTACCCAGGAGAGTTCGCTGAGGTTCTTCTCTATTGATCGTGGCTCGATACGCGCTAGCTTCTCTCCGATGGTGATGTGAGTCTTGGTGATAATACTGGCGGCGGAAACTTCTGCAGGTTGGCCATTGACCTCAATATTCTTCACTGAAAATACAGAAGACCAGGCGATGAGATAGGTAAGGCCTGCGAAGAGAATTATCGAAAGTGCTATCGCGCGCGTACGTTTATTCACGCTTCATTATCCAAAGCGCTTTGCTAGACCATCGGCGATGATTGGCGCTAAAGAATTAACATCTCCCGCACCCAGTGTGAGAATGACATCGCCCGGTTGAGCAATTTCAACAATATGTTCAGCTGCCTCGGCAAAATTAGGTATAAATCTTCCATGCTTCATCTTCTCGGCAATTAATTGGGCACTCACACCTGCAATGGGTTTCTCGCTCGCCGCGTAAATTTCCAGGAGCGTCACATCATCTGCGACATCGAGTGAAGTTGCGAATTGGTCTAGGAATGCTTGGGTGCGCGAATAGCGATGAGGTTGGAAGATCACCAAGACTCGACCGGTATCGGCATATCGTTTTGCGGCATCGAGGGTCACCGAAATCTCCGTTGGGTGATGGCCATAATCATCGATGATTCGAATGCCATTAATAGTCGCTTTCAATTCGAAACGGCGGCCGGCCCCTCGGAATGAATGAAGGCCGCTCAAGAGCGATGTGGGATTGAGTCCAAATGTAAGACCGAGCGTGAGAGTTCCGGCAGCATTGAGGAGATTGTGATGGCCAGGAACCTGTAATTCAATGGTGCCAATTGTGCTCCCCTTCCAGATGGCTCGAGCACGAGAACCTTGGGCCATCAATTCAATCTGATCAATTTTAAGATCAGAGTCTGCGCGTGTTCCGTAGGAATAAGTAGTGCAGTGAGTTACTGCTTCGCCCAGTGCGCGCGAACCGGCATCATCATGGCAGTAGATCAAGAATCCATCACCTGGAATCGTCTCTGCAAAATTGCGGAAGACATTAACTACATCTTCTGCGGTAGCGAAATAATCAACGTGGTCGTGCTCAACATTTGTCACAATCGCAGCTAGCGGGTGATACGCAACGAAAGAACCATCTGATTCATCTGCCTCAGCGATAAAGAACTCACCTGAACCGCGGTGCGCATTGGACCCGGATGCAGTCAAGGTGCCACCAATTGCAAATGAAGGGTCGGTGCCACACGCTTGGAATGCGACCGTAGCCATTGATGATGTAGTGGTCTTTCCATGTGTTCCCGCGATTGCAATGCTCTTAAGCCCATGCATCAAAGTTGCTAGCGCGTTAGCCCGAGTCATGATCGGAATGGAGCGTTCGATTGCTCGCACCATCTCGGGATTACTCGGAGAAATTGCAGTTGAGTAAATGACGACATCGGCGTTCTCGACATGTTTGGCTTCATGGCTCTTATAGATGGTGGCGCCAAGTGCGCTGAGCGCGGTGAGGACCGATGAATCTTTTGCATCTGAACCTGATACCGAGATTCCATCAGCGAGAGCAATGCGGGCTAGACCACTCATCCCTGAGCCACCGATACCGATGAAGTGAATCTTCTTTCCGAGAAACGACTCCCCCGGAATGGGTAGAGAGGTTGGGGTTGTCATTGAACTCCAGATGCTTGCTTAATAATTGCAATAATCTTATCGACTGCATTCACACCAGTTGTATCACCTGACTCGGAACGTCGCGCACTTTCGGCTAACAATCGTTCGATATTTGCGCAGAACCACTCGGAGGTGAAGTTCTTCTGCTCAATTATCTCTGCCCGATCTGCGCGTACCAACGCTTGTGCATTGAGCGCCTGTTCACCATTGCCCACCGGCAACGGAATAAAGAGGTTAAATCGGGAGAGGGCTGCAGCCTCGGCGCAGGTAACGGCGCCACTTCTAGCGATTAATAAATCAGCGGCGAGATAAAGATCTGCCATCTCATCAATATACGAAAGCGCCTTGTAGGAATCTGATGATTCAGGGAGCGGATTATTTCTTCCGACACCATGAATTACTGAGATGTCGTGAGATTCCAAATATTGCCTCGATGACTCGATGATCTGATTAATTGCCTGCGAACCCTGCGAACCGCCAAAGATAAATATCAATGGGTTGCTCGCTTTGACGAGATAACGGGCAGCAACTTTTGCCTTCGCCTTTGTACGAGCTGATTTCCAATTTGATTCTGCCGCTTCAATTGCCTGCAATACGTCGCGTCGTAGCGGCAGACCAGTGAGCTCTGCCTTTGCCAGTGCACCACTTTCTACCGGGTAACTGATGGCAGCAAATGGTGTGAGTCGAGCACCCATGCGATTGGCCCACCCTGGGCGTGCATTCTGTTCATGGATTACAAATGGAATGCGCTTTAGCTTTGCTGCGATATAGAGCGGCCCAGAAACATAGCCACCAAATCCAATGGCGCAATCAACGCCATCTAGATATTTCATCGTAGTAGTGATCGCAGCAATCAGCTGAAATGGGACTTTTAAGAGTGAAGGCGAGAGTGAGCGCGAAATTGCAACTTTTGGAATATTGCGCAGAGTAAATCCTGCTGCCGGCACCAAAGTTTGTTCTAGTCCGGTCTGGGTCCCGATAAAAATAAGTTCGTCGAGAGGTCGCTCTAAATTCCATCCACGAGCCACGGCAAGTGCAGGCTCAATATGTCCCGCAGTACCGCCACCAGCGAAGAGAAGTTTCATCGAACCAACCTCCCCTTACTTCTTCACAAATCGCCTAATAAGTTCCTTAGAGACTTCTTTATCACGAAGTGCTACGCCGGCAACAAAGCCTAAGGCGCAGATGGTCGTCAATAGCGCCGAACCACCGTAGGAGACCAACGGGAGGGTAACTCCCACCACAGGTAGGACGCTAATTGCAGTGCCGATATTCAGAATTGCTTGCACGCCAATCCAGCATCCGATTCCGGCGCAGACGTAGCGCGAGAAGGGATCTTTCGCTCGCAAAGCAATTCGGAAAATTGAATATATGAGTGTTCCAATCAAGATGAGCACAGAGAGAGTCCCGAATAGTCCGAGCTCTTCACCAATCACAGAGAAGATAAAGTCGGTATGCGCTTCCGCCAAGTTGCCCCATTTTTGGCGACTACCACCGAGGCCGACTCCAAAGAGTCCTCCACTTGCAAGTCCGAGCAAGCTATGTGCAGGCTGCCATCCAAAATTTTTATACTCATTTGGAGCAAAGGGATTGAGAAAAACGAGAAAGCGTGCGCGACGATAATCCGAGGTAACAATTCCGGCTGCTAGTGCAACAAATCCCGCTGCCGCCACCCACCCTAACTTTCGAAGTTCTACTCCAGAGACAAAGAGCAGTCCGGCTGCGATGGCAGCAATGACCGAGGTAGTACCTAAATCGCCACCCCGCATGATGGCCGCAATTACAAGGAGGAAACCGGGGCCGATGAGAGCGATGACATTGAATTGTGTGCGTTCAGATGTTTCTTTTCGAGCCAACATATATGAGGCCCATAAAATCAAGAAGAATTTCACAAATTCACCTGGCTGAACATCAATGACCTTGAGATCAATCCAGTTGCGGTTTCCATTTACTTCTTTACCGACACCAGGAATCATGACAATAACAACAAGAATTAGTGAAATCACTAATCCAAGGCGGGCTGCGGTTGTCCAATATTTTAAGGGTGCGCGAGCTAGCCAGATTGCAAAGGGGACTCCCGCAAGGAGAAAGATGAATTGTCTGAGAACTACAGCGAAGGCGTAGCCCTTAGTGTCGATTGCATGGATTGATGATGCCGAGAAGACCATGATTAGTCCCAAGACCACCAAGACAGAGGTACTGATAATCATCATATAAAAATGGTTTACCGGGCTATTGAGAAAACGAGCTCGCGCCGCTGCTTTACTTGCCATTGATGATTACTTCCTTTACCGCTTGTGCAAATCGATTTCCGCGATCTGAGTATGAGATGAATTGATCCATCGATGCACAGGCAGGTGCGAGCAGGACAACGTCACCCTCTTCGGAAATCTCCCCCGCTGCACGAACAATTGACTCCATAAAGAGATTGTCGGCACTTCCTTTTTCATAACCAACTGGTGGATCGATGAAAAATACTGGTACCTCTGGCGCTGAATGAGCGAGTGCATCGGCGATCAACTGGCGATCTTCACCGATTAATATCGCAGCTTTGAGTCGAGACCAAGTTCGTTCCACAAGTGGTTGCATCGCAGCACCTTTAGCCAAACCTCCGGCAATCCAAATAACTGAGAAGTGAGAAAGGATTGATGCAGTCGTTGCATGCGGGTTGGTCGCCTTCGAATCGTCAACCCATCTCACTTCATTAACTACTGCTACTTCCTCGATTCGATGCTTGCCTGGCTTAAAGCTCTTCAACGCCTCACGAATGACTTCTCGATCAACCCCAACCGTCGATGCCAATCCCGCCGCGGCAAGCGCATTAGAGATGTGATGCGGAACGGTAGGAATAATCTCTGAAAGTTCTGCGAAGAGCGCCGCCTCCTGAGTGTCGGCTACAAAAGCACGATCGACCAGCAACTCTTCGACAATTCCAATTTCGCCAGGACCAGGGGTATCTAGTGAATAGAAAATCTTTCTACCTAGCCAATGTGAAGTACGACCGACTACTTCTCCATCATCTCCATTGAGAACCGCTGTCGTGCACTTATCAAGAATAGAAATCTTATCTTTGGCGTAGGCATCGAAAGAGCCGTGCCAATCAACGTGATCATCAGCGATATTGAGAATCGCGGCAGAGGTAAATTGAGCATCTACTAGCCAATGCAACTGAAAGGATGAGAGTTCGAGTACCAGATAATCGAATTTCTCTGAACTCAATACTGATTCAATAACCGTTGTTCCCACATTTCCGCATGCCGTTGCATTAAGTCCAGCACTTTTGAGAATGTGCGCCACCATCTCGACGGTGGTGGTCTTTCCATTTGTACCAGTGAGGGCTAACCATTTCTGGCCGGGATGTTTCTCGCTCTTCATATGCCAAGCAAAATCAACCTCATTAAGAACCGGCTTATCGCCCTGACGCGCAATAGCCACAAGTGGGTGATCTTCTCTCCAACCTGGCGAAACGAAGAGATAATCAAATGAATCTTGTGTAACTTCGTCTGGCCGCTTGACTTCAAAACCCTCTACCTCGCTTACCTTTTCATCTGCGAAGGTCACGACTGCGCCTTTTGCCTGAAGTGCGCGAGCGACAGCAACTCCAGTGACTCCAGCGCCTGCAACAAGGACTCGACGCTCTTCCAAATTCAAATAAGGATTGAAATTTGGATTGAAGTTTGTGCTGTTATCTTTCATAAGAATTCCGAAACTAGCCAGCTACCCATTGGGTATAGAAGAGCCCAAGCCCAAGCGCGACAGATAAGCCGGCGATGATCCAGAAGCGAAGAACAATAGTGACCTCGCCCCACCCCAATAATTCAAAGTGGTGTTGTAGCGGCGCCATCTTAAATAGACGCTTTCCGCCGGTGATTCGAAAATATGCAACCTGTAGCGCAACCGAGAGCGTAATGATGACGAATAGCCCACCTAGTGGAACCAGAAGTAGCTCTACTCGTTGCGAAGCGGCAATTCCTGCAAGTGCACCACCTAGCGCGAGTGAACCTGTATCTCCCATAAATATTTTTGCTGGAGATGCATTCCACCAGAGGAACCCGGTACATGAACCGGCAAATGCTGCTGCGAGTACTGCTAAGTCGAGTGGATCACGAACTGCGTAGCAATTACTTCCTGCGATCTCTGCTGCACAGGTCTGGCTAAATTCCCACACACCAATAAGGACGAAGGCCAGAAAGGCCATAACTGAAGCTCCGGTGGCGAGTCCATCAAGTCCATCGGTGAGATTGACGCC
Organism: uncultured Actinomycetes bacterium; assembly: GCA_903954055.1. Taxonomy (GTDB): domain Bacteria; phylum Actinomycetota; class Actinomycetes; order Nanopelagicales; family Nanopelagicaceae; genus Planktophila. The sequence goes on from CAJBMC010000156.1 coordinate 11,499, forward strand.
ATTACTTGTTGCGGTGACCATGAAAGCAATCCATATAACAACTGCGACGACGCCAAGCGTTAATGAGGTATCTCGAACGGTAGATAACTGCAAACTCAGTGGAGTTAAGCCATCTGAATCCGCAAATTGAAGACCGAGATAACCGAAAATTGAGGCAGCCAATACTTGACCAATGATCTTCTGCTTTCCGCTAATACCTCGTGAGTTTTGTCGTGAAATTTTCATATAGTCATCGAGAAAACCAACAAAGCCAAGCGCAACAACAAGTCCTAGTACTAAGAGAACGGAGACCGTGATGTCGTTACCAGTGACAAGGTGCGCGATCAGGTAAGCAAGGATTACTGAGAAAATAATGATGATGCCGCCCATGGTGGGCGTACCGCGCTTGGTATGGTGCGAAGAAGGTCCATCATCTCTGATGAATTGACCATATCCGCGACGTGCAAGCGCCTTGATGAGAAGCGGTGTTCCAAAGAGCGAGAAGAAGAGTGCTAGAGCACCCGATACTAAAATTTCCTTCATTTCTTATCGCCCTCTTCTTTCGCAATCTTGGTATTCCACAAATCTTCAAGTCCCTCTGCAACGACTTCCAACTTATCTGAACGAGATGCCTTGCAGAGAATGACATCCCCTCGGTTGATAAATTTAACGAATTCAATCGCCTCGTCTACTGATGCGCATTCGTGCAACATAGTCGTTGGACCAATCCCAGACTTGTAATCTGGTGCTGCGATTGCAACCAGGTGATCAACGCCTAATTGTGAAGCAAGAGCTGCGATTTCGGCATGTGCCTTGCTTGAAGTTGCTCCTAGTTCTCGCATGTTTCCGAGAAAAGCCCACGACTCACCGCCTCGCTCTTGCGTTAAGTGGGTGAGAGTGGTGAGTGCAGCCGCCATTGAGTCAGGGCTCGCGTTATAGGCGTCATTGATAATGACTAGGTCTTCAAGTTCGCGAACTTCCATACGCCAGCGCGCATGCACCTCTGCCGTCGATAGTGAACCTGCAATATGGTCGGTAGAAATACCAACTGCATGAGCTACAGCTGCCGCTGCGAGAGCATTTCCAATTTGGTGAATTCCATACTGTCGTAGCGCAACCGTGCTTCGACCTTCTGGAGTTACCAGATCAAAATGAGCACGGCCATCCCTGAGTTCAATATCTGTCGCACGAATTGTGGCGGATGTATTTTCGCCGAATGTAATCGTTCTTCCATGATGGAGTGAGGCCATTGCGGGCGTGTAATCATCATATGTTCCTAGGATTGCAATATCGTCTTGAGAGAGCGATTGAATCATCTCTGATTTTGTCTCAGCAATCTTCTCAATACTTCCAAATTCTCCGATATGGGCTGCGGCAACACGAAGTACGACTCCAATGTGGGGTTGAGCAATCGCCGCCAAAGCTGCGATATCGCCTTGATGGCGTGCCCCCATCTCTGCAATGCAAAATTCTGTCTTCTCATCACATTGCAGAACGGTAAGTGGTACACCTAACTCGTTATTGTGATTACCTTTAGGCGAGACCGTGAGGCCCTTTGCAGATAGCACCGATGCCAATAATTCTTTTGTCGTGGTTTTACCCTGTGATCCGGTAATTCCAATAACGGTGAGGTTCTTCAGTTGGGAACGAACATGCGCCGCAAGTAAACCAATCGCACGTGTTACATCGGCGACTACTACACAGTTACCCGGAACGACGCGAGAGGTAATCGATATTGCTGCTCCTCGAGATGCGGCATCACCGACAAAATCGTGGCCATCGACATTTTCACCTTTGATTGCAAGAAAGATCGAACCCGGTAGGCAGTCGCGCGAGGAGAGAAATGCCGGTGCGCTGATAACGGTGTCATCACCATGGAGTACTCCCCCAACAATTGCAGCGATCTCGCTCGCCTTCATTGTGATCATCGTTTAGCCTCGATTGCTCTCGCTAATTGAAGTCGGTCATCAAATGGAGTAATCACTCCGGAAATCTCTTGCCCAGTCTCATGGCCTTTTCCAAGAACAATTACCGTATCGCCTTCAATAGCCAATCCGACCGCATAGGTAATCGCTTCTGCGCGATCTACGATCACAGTAGATGGTTGCGCGAGGATTTGGCTACCGACCATCTGCTCCAATATCTCAACTGGATTTTCGCTACGTGGATTGTCGCTGGTAAATACAGCGACATCACTTCCCTCGCTGAGCGCATTACCCATTAAAGAGCGCTTTGAAGCATCTCGATCACCGCCACAGCCCAGAACTGCAATGACGCGACCGCTAGTAAATTCTCGAACCGCCTTCAATACATTTGTTACCGCATCTGGCGAGTGCGCGTAGTCCACTAGGGCTTTAAAATTTTGCTGAAGTGAGATGGCTTCTAGCCGACCTGGAGCACCGTTGAGCTGCGGAATGAGCATTGCCATCTCTAACGGATCCACGCCACATTCATAGGCGATTGCAACTGCGAGCAAGAGGTTATCAAGGTTAAAACCGCCATGTAATGGTGTGCGGGATTCGATTAAAATTCCGTCGCGGCCACGAATTGTAAATTCGGCCCCTCCAACTGTTGGAGTGATTTCCGAGAAATACCAGGTCGCCTTCGTGTTGTCTCGCGAGACAGAATGCTTCTCAATCGATACCTCTTCAAATAATCGACGGCCGTAAGCATCATCGATATTGATAAAGCAACTCTGAGCATACTCATGAGTGAAGAGCTTCGACTTGGCTTTGAAATATGACTCCATATCCTTATGGAAGTCGAGATGATCCTGGGTGAGGTTGGTAAATCCAACAATCGAGAAGAAAGAGCCGACCAATCGCTGCAGTTCTAGCGAGTGGCTTGAAACTTCCATAACCAGGTGGCGCATGTGGCGTTCACGCATCGTTGCTGCAAGTGTCTGCAAATCTGCAGCTTCCGGAGTGGTCCGCTCACTCTTAATTGCATCACTACCGATACGTGTCTCTACCGTTCCAATTAATCCGGTTTCGCGTCCAATTCCGGAGAGGAGTTGATAAAGCAAGGTGGTGACTGTGGTCTTACCGTTGGTGCCGGTGATTCCAATACTCTGCATTTCTCGAATGGGATCTCGATAGAAATGAGATGCAAGTTGCGCCCCTGCCTCTCGCACATTATTTACAACTAATGTCGGCAACTCAGCGGAACTCTTTGCGCCTGCCGCATCGGTGAGCACAGCTACCGCTCCATTAGCAATTGCTGAATCTAGAAATTGAGCTCCGTGAAATTTTGCACCTGGAAATGCAAGGAAGAGATCTCCCAGCTGAACATCAGAATCCTTATAGGCAATTCCGGTGAATTGAAGCTCTTTAAAATTTACTTCTTCAGCACCCAGTAACTCTCTAGCCTGCTCCAGAGAGAGTGAGAATGGATTAAACGGGCGAATCATTAGTTCTTTGCACTCGCTTGCGTAATCTTGACTGATTGTAATTCTGCTTGAGTAAGTGCAACGGGCAGCACCTTTGTACCTGTTGGCGCTACATGCTCTGATTGAAGAACAAATGTCATCACCTTTTTAAAGACTGGGCCGCAGAGAGCTCCACCGAAGTGTCCATTGCGAGGACGCTGCAAAGTTACGCTAATGACGTATCGAGGGCTATCTGCCGGAGCGAAGCCAATAAATGATGCGGTGTATCCGCTGTACTTACCTGTGAGCGGATCGACTCGTTGCGCGGTACCGGTTTTGCCAGCAACTCGATATCCAGGAATCGCAGCACTTGGAGCAGTTCCGTTTGCTGACACCACGCTCTCCATCATGATGCGAAGTTTTGCAGCTGTCTCTTCGCTTACGACTCGAACTGACTCGCGATTACCTGCTGGCGTGAAATGACCAGATGAATCACTTGTACCTGCAATAACAGTTGGAGAAACGCGAACACCGGCATTTGCAATCGTCGCAAAGACGCTTGTCGCTTGCATTGCAGTCAGCGAATACCCCTGACCGAAAGCGACCGTTGGCGCAGTGGTTCCAGACCAGTTATTTACTGGGCGAAGTAATCCTACAGATTCGCCTGGCAAGCCTGAACCAGTCTTACTTCCAATTCCAAATTTTGTCAGGTACTCATAGAGTCGATCGCTTCCCAACGTCTCGCCCACTTGAATTGAACCAGTGTTGCTTGATACGGCAAGAATTCCAGTAGTCGTAAGTTGTTCAGTCGCATGGCGCTCATGATCGTGGAAAGTTTTTCCAGCGCGATAGAGGCCGTAGGGGACCGAGAAAACGGTTGTCGGAGTGATTGTCTTCTCTTCCAACGCCGCCGCCATGGTCATAACTTTTCCGGTGGACCCTGGTTCGTAAACATCTTGTACAGAAGGGTTGCGCATCAAATCTAGTGAGACACCCTTTGTATTGTTGGGATCAAATGTTGGCGCAGTTGCATGAGCGATGATCGCACCAGTCTTAGGGTCCATCACGATTACCGTACCGTTTGCAGCGCCAGAGCTTTTAACTGCATCAGCGATTGCCTTGGCGGCAATCCATTGAACATCGCGATCAATTGTCAAACGGATTGTTGTGCCAGCTTTAGGAGCGATGATTTCGCTCTGTGATCCAGGTATCTCTGCACCGTTAGCACGGGCATATGAATACTTTCCAGATGTTCCAGTGATAAGCGTGTTCATGCTCGATTCAATACCGGCGGCTCCAACACCATCGGCGCGGACAAAACCAACGAGTGATGAAATTAATTGACCCGATGGATACTCTCGAATGTATGAACGCTCTGGGAAGAATCCAATAATGCGCTTATCAATCTCTTTGCTTCCTAGAGTTGAGTTGTAGGCATCCATAGCCGCTGTGAGTTTCTCCCAGAGCGCAGGTCGACCGTTCTTCAACACGATTGCGTATTTACGAGTTCCAGTGATGCTTGCTTGAACTTCAGCCGTTGTAAGCCCCAAAATCGGCGCAACAAAAGCTGCAGTCTTGGCTGGATCGCTAATTTGGGTTTGATCGACCACGATACTGATAGCTGAGACGCTGCGGGCAAATGCGACGCCATTGACATCTGTGATATCTCCACGCGGTGCTTGCACTGTACGAGTTGTCTCCATCTCATCTACGGCGCGAAGTTTGTAATTCGAAGCTTCGAAAATTTGTACTCTAAATAGTTGCAAGCTCAAAAGCGCTAAGACAATTGTGAAGACAAGAGCAAGAATTCGAATACGAGACTTTGCTAGCGAGAGATCACCCATGTGTCACCTCACTAGAAGCGTTGAGATTGAGGAAGATTGGAGTATCAGATTGCTTCATTCCTAACGCAGCAGCTGCATTAGCAAGGGCATCTGGATCTGCATGATCATCAATCTGTCGATTGATTGCATCGCGCTGATCTGCAACTAACTTCGCCTCAACTTTTAACTTTGACAAAGTGAAGGCATCTTGTGCCAACAAGGTATTGATACCCAAGAGCGCCATAAATCCTGCAACGCTGATTGAGGTCACAAAGATTGCAAAATACTTACGACTTGCCTGTTGCGCGACTGTGACTTGTGGGAAAGCTCCCTGAATCACCTTCGCCGTTGTCTCGACAACTTGACGCTTTAATCCAGAGGTGAGTGTTGTCGAAATTCCTTTGCGAGCGAGAGCTGTTGCCATTATGCGGCCACCCTCTCGATTGCGCGCAGTCGTACAGATGCAGCGCGAGAATTTTCAGCAATCTCCGCCTCACTTGGCTTCTCGCTTGAGTTAAAGACGAGTTTGAACTTCGCTGCATACTCTGGAAGTTCAATCGGTAATTCACGTGGGCTCTTTGAAGTTGAGGCTTCAGCAAATTTCTCTTTAACGATGCGATCTTCGAGTGATTGGAAAGACATCACAACGACACGTCCGCCGATAACAATTCGATCGAGCGCCTCTGGGATTGCTCGCTCGATTGCTCCGAGTTCATCATTGACGGCGATCCGAAGCGCCTGGAATGTCCGCTTAGATGGATTGCCACCAGTGCGACGAGTCGCCGCAGGAATGCTCTCCTTCACAAGTGCAGCTAGTTGAACTGTTGAATTCATAGGCGAGATAGCTCGCGCTTTCACAATATTTTCGACGATTCGAGTAGCAAATTTCTCTTCGCCGTAGACTCGCAAAATTCGGACGAGCTCTCCAGGTTCATAAGTATTTACGATTTCACCGGCTGTGATACCTCGGCTCTGATCCATCCGCATATCTAGCGGAGCATCATGTGAATAAGAGAATCCGCGCACACCTTCATCTAGCTGCATCGATGAAACGCCGAGATCGAAAAGCACCCCATTGACATTGGTGAGACCGAAGCTTTCAAGAACTTCAGAGAGCTGGTCAAAGATTGAATGTGCTGATTTAAACCGCTCACCAAAACGCGCGAGGCGAGCTCCAGCTTTAGCTAGCGCATCCTTATCGCGATCGATTCCGATAACAGTTAATTGCGAGAACTGCTCAAGGAGAGCTTCGCTATGTCCACCAAGGCCAAGAGTTGCATCAATAACTACAGGGTTTTCGGTAGCAAGAATTGCAGGTGCGAGTAGCTCGACGCATCGATCGCGCATTACTGATATGTGTTGCATCTACTCCCCCACTTCTCACTTACTCGTGCCTTTAATGAGCTCTTGCCTGTAATTAACTTTTGCCTTTAATGAGTACTGCCCACTCATCTCTGGTCACCGCCGGCCGACGGATTTGTTAATCATCGATAGCGGCGTCGGGGAAGAGACGCCGCTGTCGGCCTATTAAGGTCGGCGGTGGCCACAGATGAGTGCGGCCTATTTAGTTTTTTTACTGCTATTCAGTTCTGACGTGCTCTTCAATATTTTTTGCTGATGTTCTAGAAAAGTCCCGGAAAAACTTCTTCAGAGACATCAGCAAAACTCTTTTCGCGATCGGCGAGGTATTCAGCCCAGGCACCGCTATCCCAAATTTCAACGCGAGTATTTGCGCCGATAACAACGCACTCTTTTTCAAGATCTGCATAAGTACGAAGTCCTTGTGGAATCGTGATGCGACCTTGGCGATCAGGAATTTCATCGTGCGCGCCGGCAAACATCACGCGCTGGTAATCACGAGCGGCTTTAGCTGTCACTGGCGCTTGGCGCAGGGTCTCTGTGATGTGGGCAAATTCAGTTGCAGGAAATACGTAGAGGCAACGCTCTTGACCCTTGGTAATAACAAGGCCTGGCGAGAGCTCTTCACGGAATTTGGCGGGAAGGATCAAACGCCCCTTCTCATCAAGCTTTGGCTCGTGAGTTCCAAGAAACATTTTTCACCACCTTCCCCAAGGTATGAGCGTGATTTCCACGCTCAATTCCCCACTTTACACCACTTTCCCCCTTTTTACACCACTATTCTCCAAATATTTCCCTTTCTCACCCACCTCCCCCCACCGCTCTTGCGGGCTCACCGAGCGATACCGGAAAGGAAAAAGGGCAGAAAAAAACCCGGCCGATTGGGCCGGGTTGAGCTTTGATTCGAGGATTTATTCGAAGGTGCGGCGATCCCAACGCTCTTGGAGGCGAGCGCTCATCGAGCGTGGTGATTTGAAGGTACGGGGCGCTGAGATGCCCTTTCCTGCGAGCAAGCGCAACAACATCAATAGCCCCGCAAGGGCGACGATGAAACCTGCAACTCCAAGGAGCGTTACCTGTGCAATCAATCCAGCGAAGAGAATTGCAATGCCGGTGGCGATCAGGGCGATACCAAGGAGGGCGCCACCAGGTGCCTTTCGTATCAAGGTAGCTGTATCTGAGCCTGCCAGCGTTGATTGCAGGCGTGGATCGTCAGAGGCGAGCGCCGCCTCCATCTCCGCTAGTAAGCGGCGTTCCCGATCTGAAAGTGCCATATACACACAATAGAACAGTTATGACTTTCCGTCATCTCCATCGGGGGTTGATGGTCGAATCAGCCGTCCTGGCCGGACGCTCGAGCTGCCAAAGCGAGCGCGGGCCTTATCGATTGCGCTATCTGCATCCCGCCACCCCTTTTCGCGCGAGCCTAGGAGCATCTGTTCATGGGCCGCCTCTTGCAGGTTCTCGAGCGATACCGCAACAAGTCGTAATCGAGCGCCATTAATTTTCAAGGCCTTATAAAGGGTACGGACAACCTCGTAGATATCTTGAGTGCTATCGATTGCCAGGGGAAGAGTCTTGCTGCGATTAATCGTAGTGAAATCTGCGAAACGGACTTTGATTCCGACCGTCTTTGCAAAGAGGCCTCGATCTCGTAAGCGCGCCGTCGCCTTCTCTGTCATGCGTAAGAACTCGCGGAGAATCTCTTCTGGGTTATCTAAGTCGTATGCAAAAGTCTCTGCATTACTGATGCTCTTATCGGGTTCGTCGTTACTGACATCGCGCAGATCTCGACCCCATGCAAGTTCATAGAGCGAAGCTCCTGTGGAATCACCGAGGGCTCGAATGAGAGTCGAACGCGGGGTATTGGCGATATCGCCAATCGTATGAAGTCCTAAGCGATCGAGCGCTTCGCCGGTCTTAGGGCCGACTCCCCACATCGCACCAACAGGAAGCGGATGTAAAAACTCTAATAACCGTTCATCTAGAATCTCAAGCATTCCATTGGGTTTGCAATGTTGTGATGCAAGTTTTGCAATGAACTTATTTGATGCGATTCCTACCGAACAGGTAATGCCCTCTTGTGCCTGGACCTCATCGCGAATCTTCTGCGCAATTTCGCGACCAGTACCTAATAATTTTAAGGCCCCCGTCACATCGAGAAATGCCTCATCGAGTGAGATGGGTTCTACCTTCGGTGTGTAGGTAGAGAAAATGTTCATTATACGTTCGGAGATTTCAGAATAGCGATGATGTTCTGGGGCGATAAAGATTGCTTGCGGCGCCATCCGCTGCGCTCTACCCACTGGCATAGCTGCTCGGATTCCAAATTTACGTGCCGCGTAATTAGCAGAGAGCACTACCCCTCGAGCACCTGCGCCAACTACAACTGCTTTACCTCGCAACTCTGGGTGATCGAGCTCTGCTACAGATGCGTAGAACGCATCCATATCTACATGCAGGATTGTGCTCATATCGCCACACTACCTTTCTTGAGATTCCATTCTTGATAGGCGCTTCGTAGATCCCAGACACCTGTTGCGCGAATTGAGATTCCACGTTCGCCGGTGCGGCGAGTAACGCCCCGTACGAGAAATAGTGAGGTCGCATAGAGGGTCTGCGCATATTCGCCGCTACCCGATTGCAGTACATCGGGGAAGAAGGTGGCATCGCTACACCCATAACCATCATCGAGAGAGAGGAAGAGAACGCGCTTACCTGAACGCACTGGTGGGGATTGCAATGCGACTTTAACCCCGGCGATAAGAACAGTGCTATTGCTCCGCTGTTGTAATAAATCACAAGAACGCGTAGCGCCGATGGCGTTGAGAAATTCGGCATATGGTGAAATCAGATGCTCTGAGAGATCCATACCGAGACGCGAAAGTTCGTGTGCCATTTTTTCACTACTGGTCATAGCCGGTAGTCCACTCGCCTCTAAGAGCGGTGGCGCAAGTCCAAGTGACATCTGCCCACCTGATAACGCTGGCGTAGAGCTCTTCTGTAAATCAGCTAAGTGCAATAACAAATCGCGATGAGTAATTTCATTATTGATATGGAGTGCATCGAGAGCGCCGGTAAGAATCAAGGTCTCGATTGTCGGCGCAGCAGCACCAGACCTGCGATAGAAATCTGCTAAATCAATATATGGCTGACCTGCTGCAATATTTGCAATCTCTCGCTCGCTTGCACCAGAGACTGCCGATAGCGCGATGCGAATTGCCGGCCTATCCCCTGTTAACTCAACTCGATAATCACTACCTGAGTAATTAATATCCAACGGCGCAAGTGGCACGCCCATCTGACGCGCTTCATCAATCATCAACCGCTTGGGGTACATACCCGGATCATGGGTAAGAACGCCTGCGATAAATGCCGCAGGGTAATGAGTCTTTAACCATGCAGATTGATAGGTAGGTAAGGCAAATGCGGCAGCGTGTGCTTTACAGAAACCGAAGGATGCAAATGCGCGCAAAATTTCCCAGACTGTTGTAATTGTTGAAAGCTCGTAGCCATTTTCAGTTGCTGCAGGGAAGAACCAATCGCAGACCTCTTGCTGTCCTTCTTTACTGCCGAGCGCGCGACGCTTCTCATCGCCTGCCGCTAATGAGATACCTGTCATCACAGAGATAATCGATATGACCTGTTCGTGAAAGACGACAACACCTTCAGTCTCAGCCAATATCGGGGCGAGAGTGGGATGAATTAACTGTGGGGCGGTAAAGCCACCACGGGCCTCAAGGAAGGGGCGAATCATGTCGCTCTTAACTGGCCCTGGTCGAAAGAGCGAGATATCGATGACGAGATCATTAAAGGTGCGCGGCTGTAGCTTGCCGACGAGTTCGCGTTGTCCTGGGCTCTCGATCTGAAAGAGACCGAAGGTCTGCGTTGATTGAATCAATTGATATGTAGCAGGATCATCGAGCGGAACAGCATCGATATCGAACTCTGGATCTGCAGTACGTCTAATCTCTTCGACGGCGTGAGCGATAGCAGATTGCATACGCACACCTAAGACATCGAGCTTTAGTAATCCAATATCTTCGACATCATCTTTATCAAATTCGAGCATTGGATATCCGCCCGCGCTGATCTGTAGCGGAGTGCGATCAAGCAAGGTCGCATCTGAGAGAGCGATGGCACAGGGATGCATTGCAAGGTGGCGCGGTAGACCATCGAGGCGTTGCGCCATTGCAATAGTCATCGCCATCAAGGGTGCAGATGTATTGAGCGACTTTAACTCTGGCAGCGATGCAAGCGCTGCCTCAATATTGGCGGCGCGAATATGGGGCATCGACTTTGCGAGAAGATCAATCTCGACTGCAGGGAGGCCGAGCGCAGCGCCAGCATCACGAATTGCATGGCGTGCACGGTAGGTCTCAACCATCGCAACCGTGGCACAGCGAGAGATCGCGCTAGGTACAGTAAAAGATGGCGCTCCATATCGAGCAAAGGTGGCGTCGTAAATCTCTAACCGTCGTGCGGATTCGACATCGATATCGATATCAGGAAGTGCGCGACGTAGCGGTGAACAGAAACGTTCCATCAAGAGGCCATGTTCGATGGGATCAACGCCAGATATTCCAAGTAAGTGACAGATGAGAGAACCGGCGCCGGAACCACGAGCTGCAACGCGGATGCCTTTTTCGCGCGCCATAGCGGTGATATCGGCAACGGTGAGAAAGTAGGACTCGAAGCCAAGTGTTGCCACCGTCGCAAGTTCATCATCAAGCCGGGCGCGTGCAGTGCGAATGCGATCGCTATCGGTATAACGCCAATGCAACCCTGATTCGGTACGTTCGCGTAATACCCGCCGCATATCTGCAGCGTTAGCTGCCCCCACCACATCTGCCTCAGGGAGATGAACGTCGCCTAAACCGATATCGCGCTGCGGTGATAATAATGATCGCTCTGCCCATTCGCGGGTCTTCTTTAATAATAATCGTGGTGAACCTTCGCCGGCAGCGCGCGCAATCTCTGCCGCAAGAGCCTGCATCTCACCGCTACTCTTCAAAAATCCCTCTGCATTACGGCGTTCGAGATGGCGTCGATCGAGTGGAACTAATTGCCGCGCACAATCGAGAATATCGGCTACTGGACCATCGCTGCGATCGCGCATGCGTACAGCATTGGTAATTACTGCATCAATATCGTGTTCGCGAGCAAAGACCAATGACCTTGCTGCATGAGCTGTCGAGCGCGCTCCATTACCGGCGACTAAATGTGAGACACATTCGATAGCGTGGTCAGCAAAGTAGGGGCGGGTCTTATTGAAGATATCCATTGCCATATCGAAGCGATGAAGTGCAATCGCCTCAGATACTGGCGACTCAGGGCCATGTAATAAATAGAGCTGCGTGCTGTGCTCGGAGAATTTTTCGAGGATATCCATAGTGATGACTGGAATGCGATCTGGTGAGTTAAAGGTAATACCGCGGTAGAGGTGCATGAGATTGCGATATCCCCCATCGCTGCCAGCGAGAATTGTGACGCGAGGAAAATTTTTTCGATCTGATGCGATACCTACAGATTCAGAGTTAATGAGATCGATCTGAAGGTTGATGCCGATAATCGGCGCGATGCCGTATTGGAGACAACTCTTTGCAAAGCGAATCGTGCCGGCAAATGAATCGCGATCAGTCAAGCCAATCGCAGGCATCTCAAATTCAGCAGCGCGCGCAACTAAGTCGTGCGGCATTGTTGTGCCGTACTTAAATGAGTATGCACTTGTAGTGCGGAGATGGATAAAGCTCATGAGGTATCAGAGTGAGGGGTAGCAACAACTAGATAGTTGTGACGATCCACTGTCCTGTCGCTTCATCACGTTCGAGTTGAAATGTTGTCAGCGTGCCAATCGGTGCAGCCTCAACCCGCCATAAGGCGCGCGCCTGATCATCGGGGCGATACTTGCCATCGCTGACTCGGTTCCACCACCCACCGGATTCGCACCATCGCGAGAGAACTGCATGGATTCGGAAGCGCTTTCCGCGGAAGGTGAATTCGATAGGAGTAGTCGGTCCATCAATCAGGACTTCTCCTGCAGGGATTACTTCGCTCGCCATGGTGATCCTCCTTTGTAATAGGTGTAATAGATATTCGAACAGATGTTCGAAAAATAGCCCACCCCACTGACAAGGGCAACGCTCGACTTCTCCTTGAGGGTTGCCGGCGTGTTACGAGCGTAAAGTAATTGAAATTTCAACTACATCCCCTACCCTTTCATTGTGCTCAGCAGAAGTGCTGCTGCAAGAGAAATCAAGCGAAATGGAGAATCAATTGAACGTACTACTCATCATCGGCCGCCTCTTCTTTGGTGCGCTCTGGATCGGCGCTGGCTTTGGCCACTTTAAGAACCTCGAAGCAATGACAGGTTATGCAAAGTACAAGAAGCTTCCAGCTGCAAAGCTCGGAGTTCTCGGCTCAGGTCTGACATTTCTTATCGGCGGAATCCTCGTCGTGCTTGGAACATGGGTTGATCTCGGTGCGCTTCTTATCGCTATCACAGTGATTCTCGCTGCACTTATCTTCCACCAGTACTGGAAGGAGACGGATACCAATGCAAAGATGCAGGAGACAATGGCATTTAATAAGGACATCGCACTTGGTGGCGCTGCACTTATCTTGTTCGCTCTCGTCGCTGGTGGCCTCGTGACAGATTTCGGTCCACACGTTGGAACGCTCGCACTCTTTGGCTAAGGTAAAAATTCACCGAAAAGCCCCTCGAGAAATCGGGGGGCTTTTTCCTTTCTACGAGAGGATGCAGCCATGGAAATTGTTGGTGCACTTTTAGCCGGATCCTTTATTGGTGCAGTTTTAGGATTTGTTGGCGCAGGCGGCGCAATGCTCTCGGTTCCAATTTTGATTTACATCTTTGGTTACACACCTCACCATGCCACTACCGCTGCACTGGCCGTTGTCTTCCTGGCATCATTTTCGGGAGCAGTTCCGAAGATGCGATTGAAGGAAGTTCTCTACCGTGATGCATTGGTTATTTGGGGAATTGGGCTAGTCACTAATATTGGATTTTCGTCAATCTCAGATTCGCTCCCTGAATCATTTATTACCACCGGCTTTGCAGTCGTGCTGACAGTTGCCGGACTATCAATGCTCCGCAATCCTTTTACCGATATCCATAAGAGAATTCCAGTTTCAGTTCTCATACTGGTCTCTCTCATAATTGGAGCGATGACAGGTTTATTTGGCATCGGAGGAGGATTCTTAGCAATACCGATTCTCGTTCTCTTCTTTGGTACGCCACAGAAAGTTGCGGCCGGTACTTCGCTCTTAATTATTAGCCTTAACTCCATCACTGCCCTGATCGGTCACTACCATCTCTGGAATGAGGTCAAGTGGCGTACTCCAGCTTTAATGGCAGTGAGTGCAATCTATGTCGCACAAATGGCTTCTCGAAAAAATTCTGGAGCGTCTCCGATTGCGGTAAAGAAAGCCTTCTCGGTACTGCTCTTTAGTATTGCGCTCTTTACTCTGGCAAAAACCTGGCTGCTGTAATTATTCTCTAATTGCGCGAGACATATATCCAGCGAGAATCATCATTCCCACTGGATAAGCCATCGCCCACGATAGTGATGTCGCTTGTGCAAGCAGCCCTGTGACAGTTGGGCCGATAAAGAATCCGGCAATACCAATGACTCCCACACGCGCAATTGCAACCGCGGGTGCGATTCCTTTCAGTCGACTCGCTGCCAAGATAAATGCTGGAAACATCGGTCCGATGCCAAGACCGGCGAAGATAAAACCACAATTGACAATAATCAATGCGGGGATCGTAGCAACGCTCGATAACGGAATTGCGATCGCCAAAGAGACCGCCCATCCGCCGCCTCCTAAGATTCCGCCATATCGCACCGTGTTGCGTGCTCCAAATTTTTCCAGCGCCTTATCACCTAAGAAACGACTTGTGATCATGGCAAGCGCAAAGCAGGCAAAAGCGGATGCATACACACCCTTGGAAATATTCATATTTTCTCGGAGCAAGATTGCGCCCCAATCACTTGCCGCACCTTCGGCAACCATCCCTGCAATTAGCCCTAAGCCAATTGCCCAGAGCGGGAGGACAGACTTTCCAAAGAATGGGATCTTCGCCTCTGTTATTTCGCCACCAGCCCCCGCATGTTCATCAAATTCAGGTGCGAGCAGATAAATATTTGCTGGGATAAAGGCGATGATTGAGAGAACTGCGACTGCCGTTAAATTTGCACGTGGTGAGAGATAAGAAATCATGACACCACCAAATACGGTTGTGGCGAAAGAGCCGAGGCTCCACATGCCATGGAATGAAGACATCCACTTCTGATCAAGAATTTTCTCAACAACAACTGCTTGTGTATTGACCGACATATCAGTAAGCGCATACCCAAAGCCCATCAACATCAGCGCGAGGAAGAGTTCCAGAGCGCTCCGTGAATAGGCCACTGCAATGAGCCCGACCGGCATCAGGATGGATGAGATATTTACTATGGGGCGAGATCCATATGTATGGACAGCTCTTCCTGCAACTTGTGCACCAAGCACGGCGCCGATTGTGGCACCGATAAATACAAAGCCGAATTGGCCGTTGCTGACACCGACGGCATCTTTAATCTCAGGAATACGTGCGACCCATGCCATCGATGTTATTCCCATGATGAAGAAGGAAGCCCAGAGCGAATTACGAGCGCGAATTCCACGCTGAACGGCTGTAGTCACGAGAGAAACTTATCCCTTAACCTTTCGCTCTATGGAACACATCCTCGAGAAGTCGGCAGTAAAAAGATCTGAACTTATTCGAGTTGATGCAAATTTTGTAAAGGATTTCTCTGGATTCTCAATCGGTGGTGTGAGTCCCATTGGTTGGATCAATGGCGCAGATATCATCTTGATTGATGAAGCGCTCAACGATTATGACGTTATCTGGGCCGCCGCTGGACATCCCCACGGTGTTTTTCCCACAACTTTTGGCGAACTATCTGCTGCAACTGGCGCGCAACCAACCTGTGTTGGTGAATAAGTTAACTCAACGAGGCGAGCAGAGCGCCAATCACAATAAGTGAAATACCGAGCCAATTAAGCTTTGAATATTTCTCATGAAGAATGACGACTGCAAGCAAGACCGCCAGCGGCATACTTAATTTATCGATCGGCGCAATCTTTGAAACGTTGCCGATTTGAATCGCCTTAAAGTAAAAGAGCCACGAGACTGCGCCGGCCACACCTGAGGCGCCAATCCAAAAGAGCGGCCAACCCCGTACCTGGATAACTTTGGCACCAAGGCCAGATGCGAATAAAACTGCGACAAGAAAGAGCGTCATCACTGAACTGCGAATGGCAGTTGCCACCGTCGAATCAACGCCACCTAGTCCAAGTTTTCCGAAGATCGCAACAAGTGATGCAGATGCCGCAGAAATAAGGGCGTATATGAGCCAGCGATAATCGGTCATTCCGGTAGGTTACTCCTAAAGATTAACGCTCACTAGTATGAAATCTTAAAAGTCGGAGATAAAGCATGAACGCACCCGTGAAAATTTCACTCGGAATGATTGCCATTGTGGTCGACGATTACGACTTCGCAATCAAGCACTACATTGAAGATCTCGACTTCACTCTCATCGAAGATACCCAACTTTCGCCAGATAAGAGATGGGTCGTCGTTTCACCCGGCCATGATGGGGCACGAATTTTGCTTGCTAAGGCTAGTAATGCAGAACAAACCGCAGCAATTGGAAATTCAACCGGTGGACGCGTTGGCTTCTTTCTCTACACAAACTCTTTCACTTCAACCTATGAAAAATACCTGGCTCGAGGTGTTGAATTCACAGAGAAACCTCGCAGCGAAACCTTCGGTCAGGTTGTTGTATTTAAAGATAAATATGGAAACAAGTGGGATCTCATCGAGAATCAGACGTTAGGTCAATCCCACTAATGGAATTGCGAAGCGTTCAGCAGCAGGTGTTGATTTATATCTTCACCGTTCGAAAGGGCGCGATTCCCTTTGCATTTATGCAGATGGCGATTGGTCGCCGGCTCGCTCGAAAAATCCCCGGCGTCTCGTTCGCCAAGTTGATGGGGACAGGTACCGGAAAGACCTTCACTCCCTCCGATGCTGATTTACATCAATGGGCAATTCTCTTCGTTACTGAAGATTTGAAGAGAGTTGAAAATTCAAAGTTTCTTTCGCATTGGCGGAAGCGAAGTACTGCAGTTGAAACCTTAATTCTCAATACCGTCTCTTCTCATGGAAAGTGGTCGAAGCGCGAACCGTTTGAGATTTCAACTGCACCTCGATTAGGTGGACCGGTAGTTGCCATTACCCGAGCCCGACTCAAGTGGAGCCAAGCTATTCGATTCTGGCGATCTATTCCCCCGGTAGTTCTCGATCTTCATCAATCACCTGGTTTGAAGTTCTCCATTGGAATCGGTGAGGCGCCAATCGGCCTGCAAGGAACGCTCTCGATCTGGGAATCCGAATCTGCGTTACGTGATTTCGCATACAAGAATGCACCTCACCGAGCAGCGATTGCGGATACGAAGAAATTCAATTGGTATAGCGAAGAGCTCTTTGCCCGCTTTGACCTCGTCAATACGGCAGACTTCCCCCATGTCCATTAGGCACTACACCCCTCGCAGACGACGTCACGGTATCTCTCAACGTGCGCGTATCGTCCTAGGTGGCGCGCTTGCGACAACGATTCTGCTTCAGATTTCTTATCCACTAGTGCACGGCACTGCATTGCAATACATCACGATCGCAACGGTCTACATCGGTGCGATCTCTATGCTGTTACACGCATATCTATCTTTTGGAATTAAATATGCATCCGGCTATCTAATCTTGACCGCTTTATTTGGATATTTCATTGAGTTAACAGGTGTTCATAGCGGATGGCCATTCGGCGTTTATAGCTACGACTCATCATTGGGAATCGCAATATTCGGAGTTCCAATCGTGGTTCCATTTGCATGGGTGATGATGGTGCATCCGGCGCTAGTCGCTGCCCGCAGCATTACAAGTAAGTGGACATTTCTTTACGGCGGTGCGCTCCTTGCAGCGTGGGATTTATTTCTTGACCCACAGATGGTTGCAGCCAATCGGTGGCGATGGGAGGTCACTGGATCTCATATTCCATTTGTACCGGATGTGCCGCTCTCAAATTTCTTTGGCTGGTTATTAGCCGGATGTGCGATTGTCGCCTTACTCAATCGCATCCTTCCATTTGATAGAAGAAAAGAGAGTGCGAGTCTACGTGCAGTGACAATTCTGCTCGCTTGGGTGCTCTTCTCTGGACTCATCGGAAATATCTTCTTCTTCCATCGTCCAGGGCTTGCCCTCTTTGGGACATTTATCTACGGAGCACTAGCTGTGCCATTTATCTTTAAGAGCTCTCTCGGCGAAGCCTAACCATCATGGTCTTTGCAGTTTTTCTTCTCAATCTATTCCTACTTATTCTTACGCTCATTAATTTCGCGACCATGAGAAGACCGCTCGCCTTTGAAGAGATTGATGCTTCTATCTTGGTACTTCTGCCAGTGCGAAATGAAGAAGAAAATATCGAGCGGATTTTAACGGAGCTGAGAGAGCAATCAGGGTTAAGCAACTATCAAGTCCTCGTCATCGACGATAGCTCTGAAGATCGAACCCACCAACGTGCAGCAAAATTTGAATCCGCCACAATTTCAATAATGAGTGCGCCAGAACCTGCTCCGGGTTGGCTAGGTAAGGTTGGAGCGCTACAAGCTGGCTTTAGATCAGTATCAAATTTTGATTATGTGATTTCGGTAGATGCAGATGTGCACTTTGAAAGAGATGCAATTGCCCGTGCGGTAAAGACTCTCAGCAGGAGTGGACTTGATTTCATATCTCCCTATCCACGCCAGATTGCAATTTCGTGGAGTGAGCGCCTCATCCAGCCGCTTCTGCAATGGTCTTGGATGAGCACGGTTTTGTTGCGCGGGACCGAGAAAATACCGATGAAATCTACCGTGATTTGTAATGGTCAATTCCTCGTGATGAAAGGTAAATCTCTTCACGCTATCAATGGCTTTGAGAGCGTTTCACATAAAGTTCTTGACGATATCGAACTCGGACGCTCCTTTGTTGCCGCTGGATTTCGCGGCGCAGTTATTGATGGTTCCGCTATCTCGTCGACTCGAATGTATTCATCGTTATCGCAAATCCGAGCCGGGTATGGGAAATCTTTACATGTTGCCTTTGGTTCTCTCTTTGGATCACTGATTGCCGGATCTTTTATTCTCTTTACCGGAGTATTTCCGCTCTTTGCCGCACTAGCTGGAAATATCCTTGGATGGGCGGCGTTGATTGCCATTATTGGCACACGAGTCTTAAGTGCGACTGCATCCTCATCTCGAATTCGTGATGCCTTTGCACATCCCGCATCATCGCTACTCTTTATCTATCTGCTCTACTCTTCATGGGTTAATCGCGGAAAGATTGAGTGGAAGGGGCGCACCGTATGACCGGACAAGTTGGCAAGGTGAAGAACCCTCAAAAAATTATTGTTATCGGTGCAGGTATCGGCGGCATGTGTGCGGCAGCGCGACTTGCACGCGCCGGACATCACGTTGAAATCTTTGAAGCTTCGGATCGACCAGGTGGCAAGTGCCGCACCGAGTGGATTGGACGTTACGCCTTCGACACCGGGCCATCGCTACTTACAATTCCGGCCGTCTATCGTGACTTCTTCCAGCGCACCGGCAAGCAGATGGCTTTGGAGATGGAGATTCAGGCTGTCGATCCATCATTTGATTACAGATTTCACGATGGAAAATCGGT
The DNA here is from genome assembly GCA_903954055.1 of uncultured Actinomycetes bacterium. Lineage (GTDB taxonomy): Bacteria > Actinomycetota > Actinomycetes > Nanopelagicales > Nanopelagicaceae > Planktophila. The sequence goes on from CAJBMC010000156.1 coordinate 30,814, forward strand.
GAAGTTCTCAAACTTATCGCGGAAGAATACTTTGGCACAGATTACTGAAGCCTTCGGTATCGAAGCCTCCGAACAATGGGATGCAGTACTTAATCGCGCCGAAAGAATGTGGGATGTCTCGCGCGAACCATTTGTGGAATCTGAACTCAAGAGCCCGCTCTCGCTCTTAAAGCGACGACATATCTTGCGTGATTTGCGAATCATCGCACCACGGGCAACCTTACGTGACTTTGGACTGAGCAATCCTTATCTGGCGAAAATCATGGATCGCTATGCAACGTATAGCGGCTCTGATCCCCGTAAAGCACCCGCTGTGCTCTCTACTATTGCATTTATCGAAGAGGCATTCGGCGCCTGGCATATCAAAGGCGGAATCGGAACTCTCTCCAACCATATTGCCACTCGTTGTGAAAAAGTTGGAGTGAAAATTCACCTGAACTCCCTTGTTCAATCAATTAACCTCAAGGGCAACAAGGCGACCGGCATCACTCTTGCAACAGGAGAAAAACTCGATGCGGATATCGTAATTTCCAATGCCGATGCTGCCTTTACCTATAATCAATTAATTTCTCAATCAACTCGCAAGGTAAGAAAAATCAGGAAGGAACAAGCGAAGCTTGAGCCATCACTTGCCGGATTCTCATTGCTCTTAGGATTACGACCAAGTAGCCATCCCAAGCTCTCGCATCACACAATTCTCTTTCCCGATGATTACGATGCTGAATTTGATTCAATCTTTACCAAGAAATTGCCAGTTACGAAGCCCACTATCTATATCTGCTCACCTCACGACCCCACCATGGTTAAAGGCGAAGGTCACGAATCACTCTTTGTGCTCGTAAATGCCCCACGGCATAGCACCGAAGCGCACGAAGGATTCGATTGGAGCGATCAAGATTTTGCACAGAGGTACGCTCATTCAATTATTGATCAGATCGAAGCTCAAGGAATTTCGATTCGCGATCGACTCGACCTCCTTGAAATTCGCACACCACTCGATTTACAGAATTCGGTCAATGCACCAGGGGGTTCTATCTATGGGACATCGAGTAATGGTCCCCGTGCTGCATTCTTACGAGCAAAGAATCGCTCGCCCCTGAAGAACTTATTTCTCGTAGGAGGTTCGGCACACCCTGGCGGAGGATTACCTCTTGTTGGACTTAGCGCTGAAATTGTTGCGAACGCGATATTAATTAACGAAGAATAGAGCGCGCCATTCGCATTACTAATAGCACGCTGATTGCCTGCAGCACGGTAAAGCCAATAGCTATCGGTGTTGCCACGTCGTAACCAAACCAGAAGGTCAGAGTTACTGCGATAACAAATATTGCGCGTACCGGGCGTTCAGTCGGTGTAACGACTCCGATCTCCGCATAACCAAGTGATGCTAAGCGAGCTCGTGCATATTCTTGAGTTGCACCTAGCACCCAAATCGCAAGCACCCAGCGCACTGGGACTCCGACAAAGCTCGCTCCCATTAACCAAAATACTTCAGAGATTCGATCAGCCAAAGAATCGTAGAGCTCACCAAATTTACTTACTTTGCCGCGATAGATAGCAAGTGAACCATCGACCCCATCGCAGATCAATGAGAAGAGCACAAGTGCGAGTAGTTGACTTGTGTACATTGTGAAATAGATGGCGACTGAAGAGAGTAGCCCGATTGTTGTTACAAGATTTGGAGTCAATCGTAGAAAAGCGAGTGCTCGCGCAATCCAGTAGGAAATTCCGAGCCATAATGCAATAGCGCCTTGAATCTCAACTCCCCCGTGAAGGTCACTCCACTGACGGTTAAATTCTTGACGACTCATCGAACACCTTTGATTCTTTCGAAAATTTCGCGCGTTGCAGTCGATGTATTCATCGTATAAAAGTGAATGCCCGGGGCGCCAGCTGCGATTAACTTCTCACACATCTCGGTAGCGATATCAACGCCAACTTTTCGCACATCGTCCGGATTATCTTCCACCTTTTCAAAACTTGATGTGAGTTTGGATGAGAGTGGCGTGCCAGTCAGCTCAGCCATCCGCTTTAATTGTTTTACATTGGTAACCGGCAGGATTCCAGGAATCACCGGCATCGTCGAACCTTGAGCAGCTAAACTTTCTACCAACTCAATCCACTTCTCTACCTCGAAGAAAAATTGTGTTGTGGCAAAGGTTGCACCTCGGCGCTCCTTTTCGAGGAGTACATCAATATCCTTTTTAAAATCTCCACCTGATGCTGGATGGCCATCCGGAAATGCAGCAACCCCGATGGTAAAGCCACCGATCTTAGATGCGAGTGCAACTAATTGATCTGCATGATCAAAACCGCCGGGAGTCGTCTGCCACGGAGAACGTGGGCCACCGACTGGATCGCCCCGAAGCGCCAAGATACTTGTAATACCAGCTTCTCGATATTTGCCAAGAATTTCGATGAGCTCTTCTCGAGTTGAACCGACACATGTCAGGTGTGCAACAGTTGGAATTTTTGTCCTGGCAGTGATCTCAGAAGTAATTCGAATCGTGCGGTCACGAGTTGAACCACCGGCGCCATAGGTGACAGAGATGAAATCTGGGGAAATTGATTCCAGGCTTTCAATAGCACTCCAGAGACGTGTCTCACCCTCTACATCTTTAGGCGGAAAAAACTCAAAGGAGAAGGTCGGCTTACTGCCGTCGGCTAGGTTCGTCATGCGCATCTCCACGGTGTCAGGGTACCGTTGCCGCGTGGCAACCGAGGTCAAGACAACAATCGAAGAGGTCCGTTCGCAGATTCGTAGCGAATTAGCGGATTACCTTGCAGGTCAACGTACCTACCTGACTTCGATCGCTTCCGAACTCGTTCCGGTATGTGATGCGCTCGATGAATTCTTACTCGATGGCGGCAAGAGATTGCGCCCTCTCTTTGCATATGCAGGTTTGATTGCCTCTGGTGCATCGCCTACTCGCGAAATTATCCGCGCAATATCAAGTCTCGAACTTTTGCAGGCATGTGCCCTTATCCACGACGACCTGATGGATCGCTCGGATACTCGTCGCGGAAAGCCCGCGATCCATCGCCACTTTGAAAACCTCCACCAATCTCAGGCGATGAATGGCTTGGCAACTCAATTCGGTGAAGCGGCAGCAGTTCTATTGGGAGATCTCGCACTTGTCTGGTCCGATCAGATGCTCAATACATCTTCGATTTCAACTGAATCACTTCTTGCTGCTCATCTCATTCACGATGAAATGCGCGTTGAATTGATGGCCGGTCAATACCTCGATGTTCGAGAAGCTGGCGAGAAAAGTTATAGCGCTGAACGCTCGCTGCGAATTGCGCGATACAAATCTGGCAAATACACAATTGAGCGCCCGCTTCATATCGGCGCCGTTATTGGAAAACCTGCCGGAAATTCCGAGCTCCTCAACGCTCTCTCTCGTTACGGTCTTCCACTCGGTGAAGCCTTCCAATTGCGTGATGACCTGCTGGGAATTTTTGGAGATCCTTCTGTCACTGGCAAGCCAGCCGGCGATGACCTTCGTGAAGGAAAGCGCACCGTCCTCATTGCTATGACACTTGAGGCGCTCGGTGAGGTTGAAAAATCAGAGCTACTCGCACATCTAGGAAAATCTAATCTCTCACCAGCAAAGATTGAAGAACTTCGCACAATCATCACCAACTCTGGTGCAGTTGAAAAAGTTGAAAAGCTGATTGAAAAATTAACTCAAGAATCACTCTCCGCAATTGAAGATCCTGCAATTCACCCATCGTCGAGAGAATTTCTCACTTACATTGCGCTGAGCGCAGTAAAACGGAGCGCATAATGGCTGCACGCATCAAAGGTCCATCTCAGAAAGTTGTCGTCGTCGGAGCAGGGCTCGCAGGTCTGAGCGCTGCGCTTCGACTCGCTGGCGCAGGTCGCGATGTCACCGTCATCGAACGCGAAACCGTTCCGGGTGGACGTAATGGTCTACTCAATAAGGATGGCTATGCCTTTGATACTGGCCCAACAGTGTTGACCATGCCATCACTTATTCAAGATGCATTCTCGGCAGTTGGTGAAGATATGAAGGATTGGCTTGAACTCATGCCAGTCTCACCGCTCTATCGCGCCTTTTATGCAGATGGCTCACAGATTGATGTCCATGCAGATACAACGGCGATGGAGCAAGAGATTCGCGAGAAAGTTTCGGCAACCGAAGCTGCTGGCTATCGGGATTATGTTGACTTTGTTACCAAGCTCTACAAGTACGAGATGAATGACTTTATCGATCGCAATATCGATTCACCACTTAATCTCTTGACGCCAAATCTCGCAAAATTGATCGCCATCGGTGGTTTCAGACATTTGCAGCCAAAGGTAAATCAATTCTTGAAAGATCCGCGCTTGCAGAAGGTCTATTCATTCCAAGCTATGTATGCAGGCGTCAGTCCTCAACAAGCTCTCGCAATCTACGCCGTTATTGCATACATGGATTCAGTTAATGGCGTCTTCTTCCCTAAGGGTGGAATGCATGCTGTTCCACGCGCACTTGCCGCTGCCGCACAGAAGCATGGCGTTAAGTTTGTCTACGGCTCTTCTGTCACATCACTAGAAAAACAAGGTTCGCGAGTCACCGCCGCAATTACCGATAAGGGCGAACGTTACGAGTGCGATGCAATCGTGATGAATCCAGATCTACCGGTTGTCTGGAAGGACCTGCTCGGTAAAGAACCACTCTCAATTAAGCGATTGAAGTACTCGCCATCATGTGTGACTTTGCTCGTTGGATCTTCCAAGCACTATGACCACGTTGCACATCACAATATCCATTTTGGTGAGTCATGGGATGGGGTCTTCGATGAGCTCATCAAGAAGAAGACACTTATGTCAGACCCATCCGTACTAGTCACAATTCCTTCTCACGATGACAAGTCGCTCGCACCCGCGGGCAAAGAGTCGTACTACGTACTGTTCCCAACGCCTAACCTCGATGCAGATATCGATTGGAACAAGGAGAAGTCACGTTATCGTGATGAAATGATTCGAGTTTTAGAGTCACGTGGCTACACAGGTTTTGGAGATGCAATCGAGACCGAACACATGACGACTCCGCTGGACTGGCAAGCCCAAGGCATGGAACGTGGTGCTCCATTTGCGAGTGCACATACCTTCTTCCAGACCGGACCATTTCGTCCACGTAATATTGCAGCTGGCTTTGAGAATGTTGTTTTTGCTGGAAGTGGCACCCAACCAGGTGTTGGAGTTCCTATGGTTCTTATCTCAGGTCGACTTGCAGCAGAGCGCATTGTGGGACCCGTTAAGTAAATGTCAGACCTGCTTCAGCAATCCTATACAGAATGTAAGCGACTCAATGCGCTTCATGGAAAGACTTACTACCTAGCAACACTTTTGTTGCCGGCTAAGAAGCGACCACCAGTGCATGCCCTCTATGGATTCGCCCGCTTTGCCGATGAGATTGTCGATGATCTCGCCTCAACTTTGAGCGACCAAGAGAAGGCTGATGCGCTTCATATCTGGGGCGAGTCAGTGCTTGCTGATTTACGTAAAGGTGAAAGCAACGACCTTATCGGGCGAGCTCTCGTCGATACTGTAAAGACTTACTCGATTCCGCTGGAGTACTTTGAAGCATTTATGAGATCGATGGAGATGGACCTTACTGTCACTCGATATAAAAATTACCAAGAACTCATGACTTACGTTTACGGATCTGCAGTTGTTATCGGACTTGAGATGCTTCCCATCCTTGGTTTTAGCGATCCGCGAGCTATTGAAGCGGCAACTGCGCTCGGCACCGCCTTTCAATTAGCCAACTTTATTCGCGATATTGATGAAGATATCGAGCGTGGCCGTATTTACATGCCGTTAGATGAATTTGCTCGCTTCGGAGTCTCGGAAGAGATGTTGCTTGCGCGCAAGCTCACTCCTGAAATCATCGAGGCAATTAAGTTTCAGATTGCACGAGTTCGTGAACTCCAGGCAAAAGCCGAAGCCGGCATCCAATACTTAGATCCAATTTCGCGTCCATGCATTAGAGCTGCCAGTGAGTTGTACTGCGGAATTGTTGATGAAATAGAAGCAAATGGTTACGACGTCTTTACCAAGCGAGCTACAACATCTACATGGCGCCGACTTCGAGTGGCGGGAATTGCATTTATCCAGACTCTCTTCCTCCGCATGCGCTAAGGTTTATATATCGGGAGCCAAATCGGCTGAGAGGGTCTTATAAATAAGACCGACCGTTTGACCAGTTCGGTAATGCGAACTGAGAATGCTTGAGGTTAATAATGTCATCAATCTTCTTTACCGCCTGGGGATATCACGTCTCATATCTCGAATTCATCGCGTCGATTGTTTCCTTTATCGGCGTCGGACTTGGAATCACTGGAAAGAGAATTACCTGGCCTTGGTGGGGCATCAGTAGCGCGCTCTATCTCGTCCTATTTATTCAATGGGATCTCTTAGCAAGTGCGTTGCTGCAAATCATCTTTATTGCAGCAGCTGTGATGGGTTGGTTTGGCTGGGAAGTATCTGGTGCAAAACCTGGACCTTTCGCAAATAAGTATCGCCTCTTGACCATAGTTGCGATTTTTCTCGCAACATTTATCTTTGCGCCAATTTTGACTCACATCGGCGCTGTTGCAGCATTTCCTGATGCGCTCCTACTCTTTGGCAGCCTTGCGGCACAGTTATTGATGGTCTATGAAAAATATGACAACTGGCCGCTATGGCTCATTGTTGATGGCGGTTACACAGCGCTCTACGCATCACAAGGGCTACTCTTTACATCACTGCTATATGTTGCATTCACGATTATGGCTGCATTTGGATGGAGCGCTTGGTATGGAACTCACCGCCGCGCTATTAGATCTCTGTAAACCATTTGATCGCCCCATCATTGCGATAGATGGTCCTGCCGGCGCCGGAAAAACAACCTTGGCTGAACATCTCAGCGCCGCTCTCTCACTTCGTTATAAGTGCACGACCCTACATATGGATAATCTCTATAACGGTTGGAACAACTCCTTCGACTTCCATCTCAGTGATGCCTTGCTCTTGGCTTGCACCGCTCATCGAGATGCGAAAAAGTATTCGCTCTCACAGTTTGATTGGATAAACGGTGCCTATGGGCCGGCGACCGAAATACCGGATGCGCAACTGCTTATCCTGGAAGGTGTAGGTGCATCGCTTCCAGTTATCAGACCATTTCTCGCTGCTTCAATCTGGATCGATATCGACCCACATCAAGGTTTAGAGCGAGTGATTGCTCGCGATGGTGATTCAATCTCAGCAGAGATGCAGCAATGGCTCAGTAAGCAAGAGCAACTTTTTCGCGATAACGACTCACAGAACGCCGCTGATTTCGTACTCACTACCTAGAATATCGCCGTGTCAGATCTCACCGGCGAACTCATCGATGGGCGTTATCAGCTCATCCGCCAAATTGCCACAGGCGGAATGGCGAGTATCTACGAAGGTTTCGATACACGTCTTGACCGCAAGGTCGCAGTCAAAATCATGCATCCCCACCTTGCACAAGATGAACAATTTGTAGAACGTTTCATTCGCGAAGCAAAAGCTGCCGCGGCGCTATCTCATCCCAATATCGTTGCAGTTCAGGATCAAGGATGGAACCAGAGCGGAACGCCTGCCGTCTTTATTGTGATGGAGATGATTGAGGGACATACGCTTCGCGAATATCTCAACGAACAAGGCCACCTCTCATTCCGAGATGGCATCAGATTCTTGCTACCAGTATTAAGCGCACTTGCAGCCGCCCATAAACAAGGCATTGTGCATCGAGATATCAAGCCAGAAAATATCTTGGTATCAAAAGAGGGGCGAATAAAGATTGCAGATTTTGGCTTAGCGAAGGGGCCGCTGCTCGGTTCGACCATGACGGCAGAATCCAGTGTCATTCTTGGAAGCGTTTCATATTTATCACCGGAGCAAGTTCAGCGAGGCGTTGCAGATTCGCGTTCAGATGTCTACGCCGTTGGAATCACTTCATTTGAGTTATTTACTGGAAAGAAGCCATTTGATGGAGATGCGCCAATCCAAATTGCTTATATGCATGTTAATGAGCGAGTGCCTCGAGTAAGCACTCTCATCTCTGATTTTCCACACGAGTTAGATGAGCTCATCTACCGAGCGACTTCGGCCGATCCAGATGAACGCCCACGAGATGCATCCGAATTTCATTCACAGCTCTCAGCCATTAGCGCCAAACTCAATCCAAAAGAGAATCAGCTCAGTCTCGAGCTCGATATCCCGATCCAGCCGATGCGCCCAAAGACAAAGAAGAAATCTTTGCGAAATCGAGTTAAGGAGTTAACGACTCAACTTCCAACTAGCACCGAAACGTCACCTGTTGAAACACTTGCTGAAAAGGTTTCGGTACCCGAAGGTGAAACCACCGCTCAAATTGCACGCCGAAAGAAGATCAGCAAGCGA
>CAJBMC010000157.1 GCA_903954055.1 uncultured Actinomycetes bacterium
CCCTCATCAATAATCTTGCGGACGAAATCAAAGTCAGTCTGAGATGCTGATGGAAAACCAACTTCAATCTCTTTGTAGCCCATCGCAACGAGGAGCTTAAACATCGCTAACTTGCGCGGTGTATCCATGGGATCGATGAGTGCCTGATTGCCATCGCGAAGATCAACGGATGACCATTGTGGGGCAACTGACATCTTCTTATCTGGCCAGGTGCGATCTTTAAGCTCTACGGGGATGAAAGATGAGTAGCGATGCACAGGCATCTTGGAAGGGGTTTGCTTTGGAAAATTCATTTTCTTGCTCCTAATTAGTTGTTCGCCGAGTTATTACCGGCAACACCAAACCCCGCAGCGAGGAGACCGGTGATTAGGCCTCGCTACGGCGGATAAGTAGGAGTCCGCGGAGCTTCATAGTTCGATAAGAATACCTTGACCGTGATTATTGAACAAGTGTGGAGGCGAAGATCTGCCACGCGAGGGCGGATTTAGCAATCAATGAGAGCGTGATGTAGGTCTTCTCGCCTCGAATGTAATCGCTCCACTTGCCGGCTTTCTTGTATTGAAGCCACTGCACAAGTGCAAATGAATTAAAGAGTACGAAGAGCGAGATCACGATTCCGTAGACAAATGCAGGCGCATTAGTATCTGCTGGACCGCCAATACTTAAAACATAGATTGTGATGGCAACCCAAGGAATAAATCCTGCAATACATCCAAAAATAAATGGAAGCCATCCTCCATTACCTGGGTTCTCGTATTTCTCTTGCAGCCAACCGAAGAGAATCATGGAAGCGTTTACACCGAAGAGAGCAATGATTGCTGCAATATCTGAGATTCCACAGATCAGCGCAATCAAGACAACCATCACGGAAGAGCTCACTGAGTACTCGACCCAACGGAAGTAGTTACGTTGCTTTTCGATTCCTGCAGAGTAGCGAGCGAAAAATTGTGGTGATGCAACTACGAAGTGGAAGAATGATGAGAGGCCGAGGAAGATTGCAACAGTTAAACCAATCGGGGCATCGAATAGAACAATTGGATCCGCAAAGGTCGATCCTGGAGGACCGGACATATAACGAGCAACGATTGGCAAGGTAAACCCATTTGCCAGAGCCAATACGACAATCATCTGTACCAGGTGCAGAACACCTGCGATGAGGTTTGAGCGACGAAGCGATGTTGCGGTAACTGTTTTAGCCATAGAAAAATCCTACGACTCAGATGGAGCTTATCCCTGTCGAATCGCCACTGTGAGAGCGTCTATCTCGCTCATATCTTTAATTTCAAATATCCAACGCTTAAACGGCCCACTCTTTAATTGCACTATGGCAGTAGGTCGGCGCTTGTAAATCGCGCAGAGATCTTTGCCACCCGGGTATCTGAGGGTGCCCAACATGACGATGAGTGGAATACCAGTTCCGGGAGCGCGGACACCTCGTAGAACTCGATTGCTCCAAGGATCATCCACGATTTCAACTGATTCAACTTGGTCGATTGAAACTTCTGGTGATTTCGCAAATGCACCAAGCATCTCAAGTACCGAAAAATTCAAACGTACTTTCGCTTCAGAAATTTCAAGGTGTGCCATAGATGGATGATAAACCTGAGCGAACTTACAGAACAGGAAGATATCGGTCGAGCTCGTACTGGCTTACCTGACGGCGGTAGTCCAGCCACTCTGCCCGCTTATTGCGCAAGACGTATTCAAAGACGCTTTCACCAAGCGTTTCTCGAACTAGCTCGCTCTTCTCCATAATTGAAATTGCCTCGTTAAGATTGGCAGGAAGTGTTGCCGAATCATTTGAAGCTTCAAGTGTGTACTTCTTCTCGATGCCCTTGAGTCCTGCGGCAATCATGACTGCATAGGCAAGGTACGGGTTACATGCAGAGTCCGGTGAACGAAATTCGATACGAGTTGAATTCTCTTTATTTGGCTTGTACATAGGAATACGTACAAGTGCACCGCGATCATTGTGGCCCCAGTTAATAATCGCAGGTGCTTCTCCCCCGCCTTGCAGGCGCTTGTAAGAGTTAACCCACTGATTGGTAATCGCAGTAATTTCAGATGCATGCTTCAAGATTCCAGCGACAAACTGTCGACCAACTTCAGAGAGATTGAGTTCTGCATTGGCATCGTAGAAAGCATTCTCCTCGCCCTTAAAGAGTGAGACGTGTGTATGCATTCCAGAACCTGGGTGATCTGTAAATGGCTTCGGCATAAATGATGCATAGAAACCTTGCTCTAGCGCGACTTCCTTGATGACATGGCGGAAGGTCATGATGTTATCTGCCGTGCTCAACGCATCTGCATAACGAAGATCAATCTCTTGCTGACCGGGTGCACCTTCATGGTGGCTGAATTCAACCGATACACCCATCGCTTCTAGCAAGGTAATTGCTTGGCGACGGAAGTCATGTCCCACAACTGCAGGTGTGTGATCAAAGTAGCCACCTTGATCTACTGGAACTGGAGCGCCACCTTTTTCAGGTTGTGATTTAAATAAGAAGAACTCAATCTCAGGGTGGGTGTAACAGGTGTAACCCATTTCAGCCGCCTTCGCCAAGGTACGACGGAGCACATTGCGCGGATCTGTCGGTGAAGGTTCTCCATTTGGAAGAGTGATATCGCAGAACATACGCGCCGCACCAGGTGCTTCTGTGCGCCATGGAAGAATCGAAAATGTTGCCGGGTCTGGCTTTGCCAACATATCGGATTCGAATTGACGAGCAAATCCTTCAATCGCAGAACCGTCGAAACCGATTCCTTCTTCAAATGCACCATTGAGCTCTGCTGGCGCAATCGCAACAGACTTCAACGTTCCAAGAACGTCGGTAAACCAGAGTCGAATAAATCGAATATCGCGCTCTTCAATGGTGCGAAGAACGAACTCCTGCTGCTTGCTCATATTGTCGGAACTCATAATCAGATGCTCTCAGTTGGAGATTACGCCCGTGTTACAAAAAATCAGGCTTTCCTGAAAGGCAATGCTAAGAATCGGTAATTCGGTCGGTCCACGGCACTTTGACCGCGCGTTGCCGTAGGAAATCCTGACTTCTTAGAGCTCTCTCCAATGAGAAGTCATAGGCAGGCGGCGATCCTTACCGAAGGCGCGCTTTGAAACCTTGGTGCCAGGTGGATATTGACGACGCTTGTATTCAGCCTTATCAACCATCGCGATAACTCGCTTCACAAGCGCGGAATCGAAGCCCATTGCAATGAGTTCATTGTGGCCGTGATCTTCATCAACATAATTGCGAAGCACCTCATCGAGGATTTCATAGTGCGGCAGCGAATCAGAATCTTTTTGATCTGGACGAAGCTCTGCAGAAGGTTCCTTCTCGATAGATCGCACAGGGATCGGTGGCTTTTCACCGGCGATAGCAGCGACCTTATTACGCCAACGTGAAAGCGCCCAGACATCGACCTTATAAATATCTTTAATCGGGGCATATCCACCGACCGCATCGCCATACAAAGTCGAGTACCCACATGCGAGCTCGGATTTATTTCCAGTTGCAAGAACTAGCATGCTCTCTTGATTTGAGATTGCCATCAAAGTTGTGCCACGTACTCGTGCCTGAACATTTTCTTCTGCGAGCCCAGTCAGGTGCAGCTCCTTCATGTATGCATCGACCATAGATTCGATACGAACGGTGCGAAGTCCGAGACCGGTATTGCGAGCGAGCTCCTCAGCATCTTCAATCGAATGTTGAGATGAATACTTACTTGGCATCGCAACACCATGTACTGCTTCGGGGCCAAGGGCATCAACGGCAAGTGCTGCAACAAGAGCGGAATCAATTCCCCCTGATAGGCCGATCAAAACTCTGCTGAAACCATTCTTAATCACGTAATCACGAAGACCGACAACAATGGCGTTCCAAATCTCTTCTTCATCTCCCAGACGCACTGCTATCCCAGGAGTAAGGGTGCGATCGATACGCGCCTCATCTTCGCTGATGACAACGTCAGGTGTCGATGTGCCGCCGACCGCATCAATATCGAGCAGCATCATTCCATCTTCAAATTGTGGTGCGCGACCGATGATGTTGCCCTGCGCATCTACGGCAATGCTGTCACCATCAAAGACCAAATCATCTTGCCCACCAGTCATATTGACGTAGACAAGTGGAGCATTAACTTCCAGAGCTCGCTTCTTTACTAACGCTGCACGGACATCATCTTTATTGCGCTCAAAAGGCGAGCCATTTGGAACTAATACCAACCCGGGCTTTCGCGCGGCAAGCTTTGCTGTAACTCCGCCATCGACCCAAAGGTCTTCGCAGATCAAAATTCCAACATCGATTCCATGAATCCGAACGACCAACGTCTGATTGCCGGGAACAAAGTTTCGATACTCATCAAAGACGCCGTAATTCGGCAATTGGCACTTGGTGTAGGTGGCAACAATCTTGCCACCGGTGATGACTGCGACGCGGTTCTGTGGCGCACCATCAACATGATCAAGATATCCGACAATAGAAACAATCTTTGTCGGAAGCGCTGATGCGAGAACTTCAATCGACTTCGCGCTAGCTATTTGAAAAGAAGGGCGAAGCGCTAAGTCTTCAACTGGATATCCAGTGAGCGCCATCTCTGGAAAGAGCACAACATGCGCGCCGCTGATTTCGGCAGATTCTGCATGGGCAAGAATCAGAGCGGCATTGCCTTCAAAATCGCCCACAGTCGGGTTGATTTGTGCGAGAGCTACTCTCAACTTCATTGTTCAAGAGTAGAGGAGTATCGTTTCTTATTGAACCTATATAGCCCGGGGACCAGAAATGGCTTCGAGGTCAGGAGAAATACATGTCGTCAACCACCCTTTATGGCGGAGCCGCACACCGTCGCGTCACCATTCTCGATCTCAAATCCGCAAAAGAGCGCGGTGAGAAATGGGCGATGCTGACTTCATACGAACAGATGACGGCATCGATATTTGATGAGGCCGGAATCCCAGTCCTGCTCGTGGGCGATAGCGCTGGCAATAATTTTCTCGGCGAAGAGAACACCATCCCGGTCACAGTCGATGAACTCATTCCATTAACTCGGGCGGTCGTTCGTGGTTCCTCTCGAGCACTTGTTGTAGCAGACCTGCCATTTGGATCATATGAATCTTCACCAGAGCAGGCACTTGCAACTTCCATTCGCTTCTTTAAAGAGGCGGGAGCGATGGCGGTAAAACTCGAAGGTGCTCACTTAGCAACTGTCGAAAAATTAACCTCCTCTGGAATTCCAGTGATGGGCCATTTAGGACTCACGCCCCAATCGCTTCATCAGCTCGGTGGTTACAAAGTTCAAGGCCGCACCGATGGCGACCTCATGAAGGCAGCTGCCCTCGATCTCGAGAAAGCAGGGGCCTTTGCCATCGTGCTCGAATTAGTTCCAGAAGAGCTGGCGCAAGAAATCACCGCCTCGCTCTCGATTCCAACGATCGGAATCGGCGCCGGAAATGTCACCGATGCCCAGGTATTGGTCTGGACCGATATGGCTGGATTTACAGCTAAGCCACCGAAACTTGCCAAGGCATATCGCAATCTGCGCCAAGAGCTCTTAGCTGCAACGAAGGAATTTGCCGATGAGGTGCGGAGCGGTGAATTTCCGACGCAGGCGCAGACTTTCCATTAAAGCTTGATTACTATCCTCGGATGGCCAAATTCGCGATAGATATCTCGCCGCTTAAAAAATATCGGGACTATCGCAACTTCTGGTCCTCTGGTTTGGTCTCATACCTCGGCTCGATGATCACCTACGTCGCCATGCCGCTCCATCTCAAGCAGATCACCGGCTCATATGTGGCGGTTGGAATTTTGGGAGTCATCGAGATCGTCCCATTGATTGTCTTCGGTCTCTATGGCGGAGTTCTCGCCGACTCGGTCGATCGCAAGAAGATGGTCTGGGCGACCGAGGCTGGCGCCTTGGTCGTAGTCAGCGCCCTCCTCGCGAATTCGCTGCTGCCCCATCCGACCACGATTGTCATCTACCTCGCCGCCGCGCTCTTCGCTGTGGTCGATGGTCTACAACGGCCATCGATGGGTGCAATCCTGCCGCGCCTTGTCGGTCATGATGATCTTGCTAGCGCCTCAAATCTCAACTCACTTCGATTTCAATTCGGAATTATTGTCGGCCCCACTTTGGGCGGAATCATCTTCTCCACTTTTAACATTTCAGTTGGCTACGGATTCGACCTCGCAACATATTTGATCTCGCTATTTTTCTTAGCCCGCGTCAGAAATATTCCACCTTCTCATGAGGCCGAAAAGCCTTCATTTAAAGCGCTTTGGGAGGGTATTCAATATGCCTTCAGTCGTCAGGATTTGCTCGCTACATATGTCATTGACCTGGCCGCAATGTTCTTTGCCATGCCCAACGCGCTCTTTCCATTTTGGGTCGACTATGTGCACGCCCCTTGGGCGCTGGGATTCTTTTACTCTGCCGGAATGGTCGGTGCACTTGCAATCACATTGACCAGCGGATGGACGCGCGAGTTTCGCTTCCACGGTCGCGCCGTTATCTGGGCAGCTATCGGGTGGGGAATCTCGATCGCTCTCGCCGGACTTACCCACTCGCTGATTCTCGTTTTACTTTGTCTGGTTGCAGCCGGCGCCTCTGACCATATCTCCGCCCTTTTCCGCGGAGTGATTTGGAACCAGACGATCCCCGATAATTTCCGCGGTCGCCTCGCCGGAATTGAGATGTTGTCCTACTCAATCGGCCCGTTAGCTGGCCAACTACGGGCAGCAACAGTTGCAGCAGCTACCAGTCTCTCCTTCTCAGTAACTTCTGGCGGGGTAATTTGCGTCGTAGTTGTCGCAATTTTGGCGTTTTTGCTGCCTGATTTTCGCAAATATGACTCTGAAACCAATAAATATGCGATTCAAGAGCGGGAAAATCGAAAAAATAACGAAAATAAGTGAAACTTTTTCAAAAATAAACTCGCAAATTTCATTAAATGCATAAAAAAATATAAAAAATAATTAGCGACACGCACTGTGTTTTTTTGCACTATGTAGTGGCAATTTATTTTATTTTCCGTCACACTTATCCACGAAACAGGTTTGGGTGACGGATCCGAACCCTTCCAATTAGGAGATAAAAACTATGGCTGCTGCTAAGAAAGCTGCTCCAAAGCGTAAGAAGGCTGCTGCAAAGCCAGCTGCAAAGAAGGCTGCTCCAAAGCGTCGCAAGAAGGCTGTTGCTGCACCTGCTGCAAAGAAGGCTGCTCCAAAGCGTCGTAAGAAGGCTGCTGCAAAGCCAGCTGCAAAGAAGGCTGCTCCAAAGCGCCGCAAGAAGGCTGCTGCAAAGCCAGCTGCTAAGAAGGCTGCTCCAAAGCGCC
>CAJBMC010000158.1 GCA_903954055.1 uncultured Actinomycetes bacterium
ATATACAACAGCCTCGTTCTGATCTGAATCAAGGCCAAAAGCAGTGTGTGCAGCTTTCGCTGCGCGCTCGAGATCACTTTCGCGAACAATGACAGAGATGCGAATCTCTGAGGTCGAAATCATTTCGATATTTACGCCAGAGTCAGCCATTGCAGCAAAGAACGTTGCAGTTACACCTGGGTGTGAACGCATACCCGCACCAACGAGTGAGAGCTTTCCGATTGTGTCGTCATATTGAATAGAGGCAAATCCAACTTCGCCTTGAATCTTCTTGAGGACGTTAGTTGCTTCTGCGCCATCTGCCTTAGGCAAGGTGAAAGAGATATCGGTGAGGCCAGTTGCTGCTGCAGATACATTCTGAACAATCATGTCGATGTTGAGATCGTTATCGGCAAGGGCCTGGAAGATACGCGCTGCAACACCAGTGCGATCAGGGACACCAACGATTGTTACCTTCGCCTCTGACTTATCGTGTGCGACGCCAGCGATGATTGCTTGTTCCATGGTGCCTCCTTCTGGATGGTTTTCAACCACCCATGTTCCTTCTAGTGGTGAAAAAGATGAACGGACGTGAATTGGTAAGTTGTAACGACGCGCGTATTCGACGCAACGTAGGTGAAGAACTTTTGCACCTGCTGCTGCAAGTTCGAGCATCTCTTCATAGGTAACGGTGCTGAGCTTGCGCGCAGATGGAACGGCGCGAGGATCAGCCGAAAAGATTCCATCAACATCTGTATAAATTTCGCAGACATCTGCATCGAGTGCAGCGGCGAGCGCCACTGCAGTTGTATCGGATCCACCACGACCTAGAGTTGTGATGTCCTTTGTATCTTGCGAAATTCCTTGAAAGCCAGCAACAATCGCAATCGAACCAGATTCAATTGCTTCGCGGATTCGACCAGGGGTTACATCGATAATGCGCGCCTTGCCATGAGTTGAGTCGGTGATGACACCGGCCTGTGAACCGGTAAAGGATTGCGCTTCGAAACCTAAATTATTAATCGCCATTGCAAGGAGCGCCATCGAGATTCGCTCGCCGGCGGTGAGCAACATGTCGAGTTCGCGCCCTGGCGGAATCGGGCTTACTTGATTTGCGAGATCGAGTAGCTCATCGGTGGTATCGCCCATTGCCGAGACAACGACGACGACCTGATTGCCCGCCTTCTTTGTCGCAACAATGCGAGCGGCGACGCGCTTCATTCCCTCGGCATCTGCGACGGAGGAACCACCAAACTTCTGAACAATGAGCGCCATGGGGTAAGTCTGAACCCCGATCGATATCCACGCTAGCCGAATTTAGGATTTTCTCAATATATGAAACATAGTTAAATCCATATCGTGAGACAAATTCGTTTTAGAGGTTGGTTCTTCCTTCGAAGGCTCGTCCGAGGGTGACTTCATCTGCATATTCGAGATCTCCGCCTACCGGTAGACCCGATGCCAGGCGAGAAACGCTGATACCCATCGGCTTAATTAAGCGAGCTAAATAGGTAGCTGTCGCCTCTCCTTCAAGGTTGGGGTCGGTCGCCAAGATGATTTCAGTAATCGTTGAATCTGAGAGGCGCTGCATCAATTCGCGGATGCGAAGTTGGTCTGGGCCGATGCCATCGATAGGGCTAATCGCTCCGCCGAGCACGTGATACTTGCCGCGGAATTCGCGAGTGCGTTCGATTGCAATAACGTCTTTTGATTCTTCAACAACGCAAATCTTTGAAGGATCGCGACGGGGATCGCGACAGATTCGACACTGCGCTTCTTCTGAAACATTTCCACATTCGGTACAGAACTTCACTCGTTCCTTAACGGTACGGACTGCATCGACAAGAGCATCCGAGACTTCGGCATCAGATTGCAGAATATGAAATGCGATGCGCTGTGCAGACTTTGGCCCGATACCGGGAAGGCGTCCTAAAGCATCGATGAGATCTTGAATCGCGCCTTCATACATTCCGCTAGACATTAGTCGTGCTTCGTTTCGCTAATGATGGTTGCGCCGAGTTCGGCGGCGAGAAGTGCTGCACCACTGAGTTGGGTCTCATCGGTAGGCGCCTCAGTCGTGCGCTGCGCACGAGCCTCTGGCGTTGATGTTGTATCGATACTTGGATCAACGGTGACTTCAATCTTTCGATCAAGGCCAACAATTTCAATAAAGGCATCGCGCAAGATTGCATCTGATTCGCTACGGATAAATGAATCACGAGCACCTGCATTGACGATTCCAATAGTGATGTTCTTATCATCTACACCAAGAATTTGAGCGCTTGCACTTAAGAGCGACCATGTTAATCGGCGGCGCTTCTTTACATTCTCAATCACATCAGGCCACATACGTCGTAGCCCCGCAACATCGATGGCATCAATCTTCTTCGCTGGTTCCGCAACGTTCTTCTCGATTATCTTCGCTTCTGGCTTACTTTCGCGAACCGCCTCAGCGGTGATTGGTGAAACATAATCCGCTGGATCGGGTGCAGTTTCCTTTACCGGCTGCGCAGGTCGAGACTCTGTCGGAGCGACGGTGCTCGCCGGCTCTGCCTTCTTCGCCACTGGAGTGGAGACTGTAGGAGCGATGTTCTCAACGCGCTCGAGGCGTTCAATTCGTGAAAGCAAACCAGCGCTGCTGTTATCACCAATCGGTAACAAGATTCGTCCGCAGATGAGCTCGAGAATCAAGCGCGGAGCAGTTGCACCACGCATCTGGGTAAGTCCCTCAGATGCAATATCGGCTGCACGTGAAAGCGATGCTTGCCCGATATTTTGTGCCTGAACGCGCATACGTTCGAGCTGATCATCTGGAAGTTCGCGCAAGATGCTGTTGGCATTTGTTGCCTGCAGCGCATCAACAATCATCAAATCACGGAGGCGTTCGAGTAAATCTTGCGTGAAGCGACGTGGATCATGGCCTGATTCGATAACGCGATCGATTGTCTTAAAGAGAGTTGACCCATCGCGTGCAGCGATGGCATCCATCGCATCATCTAATAAAGCGCCATCGGTAAATCCAAGTAACTGAACGGCAATCTCGTAGCTGACTCCATCTTTTCCGGCGCCAGCTAATAATTGACCCAGGACAGATAGCGCATCACGAACAGAGCCACCAGATGCGCGAACAACGAGTGGGATAACTCCCTTAGCTACTTTTACACCCTCTGCTTCGCAGACTTTTTCAAGGTGCGCAGCCAATGTTCCTGGAGGAACTAAACGGAATGGATAGTGATGTGTTCGAGAGCGAATAGTCGAAATTAATTTTTCGGGTTCGGTCGTAGCAAAGATAAAGATGACGTGTGCAGGCGGTTCTTCGACAACTTTGAGGAGCGCATTGGCTGCACCGCTTCCGAGCTGATGAGCCTCGTCGATAATATAAATCTTGTACTTACTCTGTACCGGTGCGAAGAAAGCTTTATCACGAAGATCGCGCGCATCATCTACAAGTCCGTGAGTAGCAGCATCAATTTCAATAACATCTAATGAACCTGGGCCATTTGCAATCAGGTCTTTACAGGATTGGCATTCACCGCATGGTGTTGGTGTGGGGCCTTTCTCGCAATTGAGCGAGCGCGCCATGATTCGTGCAGATGAGGTCTTGCCACAACCGCGTGGGCCGCTAAATAAATATGCGTGATGTGTCTTTCCGGATTCGAGGGCATTGGAAAGTGGAACAGTGACATGTTCTTGTCCGATCACATCTGCAAATACAGATGGACGATACTTTCGATATAACGCGAGGCTCATAGCCATACCCTTCGATAGCTTCGACTCAACTCACTTCTAGTTGGACGAAGGATCTTGTATTACCCATTTCTATTACCTAGAAATAGGGACCTCCGGTGCACCCAACAGAGCGCCTCTACCCTTGCTGTATTCCTACCCTGGGGGAGTTCGAAACGGTGCCGTCGCACCGGAGATCTGCCCCAATCTTATGTGTCAGCGCTGACTTCGCGCACCGCTACCCTTAGCCAGTCCAGCACGCGTGTAAGCGTGGGCTAGGCGCGGGAGGATTCGCATAGCGGCCGAGTGCGCACGCTTGGAAAGCGTGTATAGGGAAACCTATCGAGGGTTCAAATCCCTCATCCTCCGCTGCTGTGCCCTAGAAGTTCCTTACGGGAATTGAGACTATTGCACCCGCCTAGATTGGGAGCCGATGAAATATCCATTGCCCGCTGGTTCAATTGAATTGAAGTCAATCACGCTTACCGACGGACGCATGCTTTCGTATTGCGATAACGGAGTTGTAGGCACTTCATCGCTTCTCTTTCATCACGGGACTCCTGGCAATGCACAAATTTGGGAGACTTTTCTTGAGGCAGCCGCAGCGAAGGGCATCCGGGCAATCTCTTACACAAAAGCTGGTTATCCCGGAAGTGATCCCGCTTCTCATGGTCGAATTTCAGATACCGGCGAGGATTACCTCGAATTATTAAAGCAATTGGGTGTCAGCGAATTTGTTTCCATTGGTTGGTCTGGTGGCGGTCCATACGCCCTCCACTCAACATTTGAAGATTCTTGCAAAGGTGCCGTCTTAATTGCAGCGGTTGCTCCGTATTTTGAAATGGGCGAACAATTTCTTGTTGAAACAGATGGCTCAGAAACTATTGAAATATTGGAGAAGAAAACCGCGAGCAAAGAGGCTTGCCTCGAAGTCACACTGAAAGATATTCCGGATTTAGAAAATCTATGGACTGTAGAAAATTGGGAGAATCAAGTCAAAGATCGAGAGAATTACCAAGAGTTTGCTGATCTCTATTCAAAATTTAATGGACTTGTGGTCCCTACGCTTCTTAATGCAATTTTCCCGGATGCATCTGGTTACGCTACAGATGATTTCCTGATTCTGAGCGACTGGGGATTTAAGGTCTGGGATGTAAATAAGCCAGTATCAATTTGGAATGGCGACCAAGATCTAGGCGTACCGACTACTCATGCGATCTGGCAGCACGAGCGGATTAAGGGCTCTACTCTTCATATTCTTGAGGGACAGAAGCATGTGACAATCATGGTTGAGGCGATGGAACCCATTCTCGACTCAGCCATTGCCAAGCTTCGCCAATAAAAATTCATCTTCGCACTATTTCTTTCCCGCTGGTTCTCATCTACCTTTGCTGAAGTAAATTCTCTGGAGAGGGGGCCAACGATGGCCATAGAAGCTATTGATTACACCGGAACCATGCAGTGGAAACACGGCAAGACTTGGTATCGAGTTGTCGGAGATTTAAAGTCCAAGATGACTCCGGCGGTCGTACTTCACGGTGGACCAGGTGCTCCACATAATTATGTCCTCGGAATTGTTCATCTCATTGCAAGTACTGGTCGTCCAGTTATCGTCTACGATCAAATTGGATCTGGACAGTCAACTCATATCAAAGGCAAGCCACAAGAATTCTGGACTGTTGATCTCTTCAAAGAAGAACTTACCTTGTTGCTCAAAGAGTTAAAGGTCTCAAAGAAATACATCTTGGTCGGACAATCATGGGGCGGAATACTTTCATTTGCTCATGCAGTCGATAAGCCAAAGGGGCTCAAGGGACTCATCATTGCAAATTCACTTGCATCAGTTCCTAAGTGGCTTCCTGAAATTGAAAGACTTGTCTCAGAGCTTCCTGCAGTGCATCGCAAGGCAGTTGCTAAGGGTTTAAAGGAGAATGTCTTCACAGCTCCTGAATTTGCAGCGGCAAATGATTACTTCACATTGCAACATCTTGTTCGAGTTCCAATGCCGTCAGAGGTTGCTGAAGCCTTTGGTCAGCTTGCAGAGAATCCAACTGTCTATGAAGCGATGTGGGGCCCAGTTGAATTTGCACCTATTGGATCATTACGTACATGGACTGTTGAAGATCAGTTAAAGAACATTAACGTTCCGACTCTTCTCATCAATGGAAAATATGATGAGGTCACTCCAAAGACTCAGAAGCGTCTTGTAAAGAAGATTAAAGGCGCCGAATGGGTATGTCTTCCTTACTCTTCACATCTCTCTTGGGTTGAAGAGCCAGCTGCTTGGATTGATGCGGTGGGAAGTTTCCTAAAGCGCAAGAAGCTTTAATGTAACTCAGCGTAGTAAGCGAGCGGGGATTGCCTGATTTATTTGGCGACTCGGATTTACTAACTTTCCGGAATGTCTTTAACCATTCCGAAACCACTCATACCCATCCTCACTAAGCCAATGACTCCACCGTGGGTTCTCGCACTTGTCTTGGCTACTCAACTCACCATCAACTATGTCGGTAGCGGTTCTAATCCGTCATGTACGTTAAATGTGCAGCGGCCACATCATTCAACATATTTGGTAGAGCATAAAAATGCTGATGCGATAAAAGTCAATGTGAAGTCCAAATGTACTGTTCCTCAAATTTCGACCACAATCTCGGCAGAAATATATGAATTAAGGGGCAATCAATCAATCAAGGTGTTTTCGGTAAAAAATCAGACTGCATTCGCAGATAAGAGAGATCCGACTGAATCTATTTTTCAGAACTTTTCGTTTGTTTGCCAAACAGGTAGAACTGGTTTGTATTTAGGTTCAGCTTCCGGCTCCGTTCTGCTCACTAATGGTAAGACAATTCAGGTGTCAGGAAATTCCGGGAATTACCATCCCGAAATTTGTGAAAATACGGCAAAATAGAATTATGAGCTTATTTGAAGAGTACTTGACTCTTGGCCAGTGGCTTGCCGAGAGTGAGAGACTCGCAATTTATAACTATCTTCTGCAAACAAGAAGTGATAGGTACAGAAATGAAAGTCAGTTGCTCTTTTCGAAGAAATCTCTTTACTCCTATGCTGCAAATGGAGAAATATATTATTCCGTTAACTCTAATATCGTTCAATATAATGCTCGTAAAATTGGAGATCAAAATTGGAATAATCAAATTCGGGCCATGAAACTTTCTCGCATTGGATTTCTTACAAGAAGACGATTATGTAAGTTCTTTGCACAAGCTGAGCTAGATGTTATTAGAAATTTTCCAAATCAGGGCTCCAACCATCAAGATGAACATAGCTTTACAGTTAATACCTATCCCTTTTACACATTGGACTACTTCGCAAATGGTGGTGGAAAATTAAAGGGATTATTCAAGAAAATTATGAGGAAGGAAGATCCTCTGCTTGAAAAATTACTTGCTTCTTAAGTTTTTCGGTCTCTTAAAAGTCTCATTTTCAATAGAATTCGACCATGCGCACGCGGTGGCTCTGGGTTAAGAACAACTGGAAACGTCTGCCGCATCCCATTCGCTGGGTCATTGTCGCAACCGTTGGAAGCACTTTAGTTGGGCTCGGCTTATTGGGTCTTGTACTTCCCGTTATTCCGGGTATTCCACTTCTGATCGCTGGCTTCGCTCTTCTTGCAACTGAATTCGCTTGGGCTGAGGTCTTGCTCAATCGCACAAAGCACCATGTAAATAACGCGGTGAAGAAAGTTCGAAAGAAGAAATAGTCTCCTCGGTTCATTAACGTCAACTCAGCGTTTTTTAAGATTATTCAGCTATCCTCTTTTGCATGATGTCATCACGTTCTCGAGAGCTGCTCGTCAAAGTTCCCGCAATCACTACTTTCTTTTGGATCATAAAGATTCTTTCGACCACGGTAGGTGAAACTTTTGCTGACTATCTAAACAGCACGCTTGGTTTTGGATTGACAAAAACTGGGCTTGTGATGACCGCGGCTCTCGTAATCGCACTGATATTTCAAATCTCCTCGACTCGATATATTCCGGTAATTTATTGGTTGACCATTGTTCTGATCAGCACAGTAGGAACCCTTCTGACGGATACATTGCATGACACTTATAACGTCCAAAATTGGCAATCCATTATTGTCTTTGCCATTGCACTCATCATCACCTTTGCAATCTGGCAGAAGCGCGAAGGTAGCCTCGAGATGAAATCAATCAACACTCGAAAGCGCGAAGGGTTCTACTGGCTAGCAATTCT
Source organism: uncultured Actinomycetes bacterium (assembly GCA_903954055.1). Taxonomy (GTDB): domain Bacteria; phylum Actinomycetota; class Actinomycetes; order Nanopelagicales; family Nanopelagicaceae; genus Planktophila. Next base: position 7,920 of record CAJBMC010000158.1, read on the forward strand.
CTTCACATTTGCACTCGGTACTGCGGGCGGAGATATCTTCCTCGATGACTTTGGCGTGGCACTTAAATATTCACTTATTGGATTCGCTATCGCACTCACGCTCGTGTGGCTTCTCTGGAAGGGTAAGAGAATTAATCCAATCGCGGCATTTTGGATTGCATACGTACTTACTCGTCCATTGGGAGCTGCAACCGGTGATTTTCTATCGCTACCTAAGAGTGAAACAGGGTTGGGCCTTGGTGCCACAACAACTTCAATTATCTTCCTCGCGCTGATTGCAACTCTCGTTACCTATCTAACGGTGAGTAAGAAGGATCGTCTCTCTTAACAAGAGCTAGAGATTAAATCTCCACACCGATGTACTTGGTCTGTAAGAACTCGTGAATACCGTCGAAGCCACCTTCGCGACCGAGTCCTGATTGCTTAACGCCACCAAATGGTGCCGCTGGATCAGAGATCATGCCGCGGTTGATTGCGACCATTCCTGATTCCATCGCTTCAGCAAAACGGATTCCGCGCTTGAGGTCTTCTGAATAAACATAGCTAATCAAGCCATATTCAGTGTCATTGGCAAGTGCGAGCGCCTCTTCATCAGTATCGAAGAGAACTACGGGAGCAACAGGACCAAAGACTTCGTTGGCAAGAATCTCATCATCCTTTTTCACTTCAATGATTGTTGCTGGGTAGAAAGCACCCGCCCCATCAGGAGTCTTTGCGCCTAGGTGAACCTTTGCACCTCGTGATGTTGCGCCATCTACAAGCTCTGCAATCTTATTTCGCTCTTTCATTGAAACTGATGCGCCAAGTGTGATGCCGGATTCGCGGCCGGTTCCCATCGTCAGCGCAGCCATCGCCTTTGCAAACTCTGCAATGAACTTATCGCCGATAGAACGTGCAACATAGATGCGATTTGCCGCTGTACATGCAGCTCCACCATTTCGCATCTTTGCAAGCATTAAACCCTTAACTGCCTCTTCGATATTTGCATCATCGAGAACAACGAACGGAGCATTTCCACCGAGTTCGAGTGAGCAGCGGATGACTTGATCTGCTGCTTCGCGAAGCAAAATCTTTCCCACTGCAGTTGAACCAGTAAATGAAAGATTCTTCAAACGTGAGTCATGCATCAATTTAGAGATTGCTGGGCCTGTCTGTGCCGGCAAGATCACATTGAGAACACCCTTAGGTAGACCTGCACGCTCCATGATGTCAACGATGTGAAGCGCTGTTAGCGGTGTTTCGCCAGCTGGCTTAAGAATCATGGTGCAACCAGCAGCAACAGCAGGACCAATCTTGCGAGTAGCCATGCCTGCAGGGAAGTTCCACGGTGTAATAAGAAGTGAGACACCTATTGGTTGGTGGGTTACGAGAATGCGCTTATCGCCAGATGGTGAGAGTCGGAAATCACCTGGTGTGCGAACAGTCTCCTCAGAGAACCAGCGGAAAAATTCTGCTGCATATGCAACCTCGCCCTTTGCATCTGGGAGCGCCTTTCCATTTTCTTTCGAGATGAGCTCTGCGATGTAATCGGCCTCTGATGTCATGATTTCAAATGCCTTGCGCAAGATTTCTGCACGGTATCGAGGTGCGGTCTTGGCCCAATCTGCGGCAACTCGATCGGCCGCTTCTAGGGCAGCGAGATTCTGTTCGTCGCTCGATGTAGCCACATTGGCGATTACTGAGCCATCGCTAGGGTCGATTACCTCAAGAGTTCCGGTTCCATCAAGCCATTGACCATCGATATATAACTGAGTGCGCATAAGATGAGCCTACCAAAATAGCTATTTAGAAGTCATTGCAGATAGTGCAATAAAAGGAGTCCCCAGTGGCGAAGTCGTGGACAGATGGCGCACCAGCGCCGGTAGCTCTTCAGGAGCATGCACACCTGAAGGATCCGCTTCGATACAAAATTAAGCGAGCATTTCTCGGTGCTCCTCATAACCGTCACTCACTTGGACATCAGCGTCTGGATAAGAAGTACGCACTTGGAATTCTTTCATCTGACTGTATTTCATCCTCTGCATATGGTTCCGAACAGATCTTGATTGCACTCTTGCCCGCATTTGGTCTTGCTGCATTCGGAATCTTGATGCCCATGACAGCCGTAGTGCTCGTCATCCTTACACTTTTGACTTTGTCATATCGAAACGTCATTGATGTCTATACAAAAACCGGTGGCGCTTACATTGTTTCGCGTGACAATTTTGGACCCATAGTCGCTCAAATTGCAGCCGTTGCGTTGATGCTTGATTATGTCGTCACCGTTGCTGTGCAATCAGCTGCCGGAGTTGCCGCAATTATCTCGACCGTCCCGTCACTTGGTTCATGGAAGATGGAGATGATCTATGCGGTCATTGCACTCCTTACCTTCGGAAACCTCCGAGGAGTAAAGGAAGCTGGTAAAGCATTTGCTGCACCAACTTATTTCTTCGTGGGTTGCATGGCGATTGTCTTTGGTATGGGTACGTGGCGATTAATTAATGGCACTCTCCCAATGCTCAACGCTCATGCAGCAGGCGCGGTGGAGATTGGTCATTCACAAGGTTTACTTACTGCTGCATCCATCTTCATCTTGCTTCGCGCATTTGCAAATGGTGGATCCTCTTTGACGGGACTAGAGGCAATCTCTGATGGAGTTGCCCTCTTCAAGGTTCCAGAACATACAAATGCAAAGCGCACTATGGTCATCATGAGTACCTTGCTTGGTTCATTGGTACTTGGAGTTTCCTGGTTTGCCGGTCACGTACATGCAGTGCCGTATACATCTGGTGCGCCAACTGTTATTTCGCAGATAGCGAAGGCGGCGGTCGGAAGCGGTGGCTTTGGAACTACAATGTTCGTACTGGTTCAGCTTGCAACAATGCTTATTCTCTTTGCTGGCGCTAACACAACCTACAGCGCATTCCCACTACTCGTTAACTTCGTTGCCACAGACGGATATCTGCCGCGCCAACTAACAAAGCGTGGTCATCGCCTCGCATTCTCCAACGGAATTTTGCTGCTATCTGCAGGCGGGGTACTTCTTGTAACTCTGACAGCAGGATCAGTTGAAAGACTTGTCGCCTTCTACGCACTCGGCGTCTTTACTGGATTCACCCTCGCTGGAGCCGGCATGACAAAACATGCTCTCCGCACTCGCCCTGACCATTGGCGCTGGAAGGTAGTTATCAACTCAACTTCTGCTGCTGTCTCATTTCTCGTTGTCATCATCTTCTCGGTTGTAAAATTCAGTGAAGGCGCTTGGATGGTTCTCGTAGCGGCACCAATCTTGGTCTTCACTTTCTTACGCCTCCATAAGCAATACATGCGCGAACAATCAGCGTTAAGCGTTAAAGATGAGCACGAACGCGCGACCTCAATTGGTCGCCACGATGTAACAATCTTGGTGGACAATGTTGATCTTGCAACAGTTGGCGCCGTTCGATATGCGCGGAGTTTGAAGCCTCATAAAATCAAGGCAGTTCACTTCGTTATTGATGATCGCCGTGCAGAAGATATTCAAACTGCATGGGCTAAATCTGATGCACTTGAAGATATCCAGTTAGAGCTCATCGATTGCCCGGACCGTCGAATTGCAAACTCCGCTGTTGATTATGCGATTCGCAAGACTGAGAAGCCGGATGTCGAACTCACACTTTTACTTCCACGGCGCTCTTACTCACGTTTCTTAGGTCGCCTATTGCACGATCAAACTGCTGAAGAAATCGCTGCGCCAATCTCGCAACTCCAGCGAGTTGTTGCGACAATTATTCCTTTTGATGTAAATAACATCACTTCAGGTAAAGCAGTTGTTATTCATGACGAGCATAAAGAAGTTCAAGCACCAGCCAAAGCTTCAGTCGCGGTCGCCGCTGCTCGAGCAGATATGCCATTTACTCCTATCAGCCACTATGCAGAGAACATCACACCTATCGGAAATATCGAATGGCGCAAACGTGCACATGTTCAAGGTCGAGTGACTTCACTCTCCACCGCACCACGTGGAAGCGCTCCAACACTTCAGGTTGAAGTCTGGGATGAGACCGGTGGCGTCACACTCAACTTCCTTGGACGACGAGAGATTGCCGGACTTGAAGTTGGTATGGAAATCCGCGCCGAAGGTATGGTCGGAGAAGAAGAAGGAACCCTAGTGATTCTCAACCCTTCTTACGAACTTGTTATTTAAATAGTCGCGCTATTTATCTTTAAAGAAATCGGTCAGAATTGCTGCGCACTCTTTTTCAAGCACACCAGTTACTACCTCTACCTTAAATATTGATCGCGGGTCACGAAGCACATCCCAAACCGAGCCCACCGCTCCAGCCTTTTCATCCCAAGCGCCAAAAATTACTTTGCTAATCCGAGATTGAGCAATTGCACCGGCACACATTGCACATGGCTCTAATGTCACAACCAAAGTACAACCGTCGAGACGAGATTTCTGTAAACGAGCAGCTGCATTTCTAATCGCAACAACTTCGGCATGCGCCGTAGGATCATTATTTGCTTCGCGTTCGTTGAAGCCTTTTCCTATGACTACTCCGTCGGCGTTGATAATGATTGCACCAACAGGAACATCGCCCGTCTGTGTAGCGCTGTGAGCCACATCAAGGGCCAGGCGCATTAGCTCCTCGTTATTCTGCATAGCGAGACTTTATCGGTAAGGTTGGCGCCATGAAAGTACATGTTGCCAACCATCCGCTTATCTCGCATAAGTTAACTGTTCTTCGCGACGAACGTACTGATTCACCGACATTCCGCCGTTTAGTTGAAGAACTTGTCACGCTTCTGGCATACGAGGCAACTCGTGACGTTAAGACAACTTCGGTGAAGATTAAGACACCGGTTACTGAGACTACTGGCCTCAAAATGGCCGAGCCTGGGCCAGTTGTCGTTCCAATCTTGCGCGCAGGTCTCGGAATGCTTGAAGGTATGACAAAACTTCTGCCGACAGCACAGGTAGGTTTTCTTGGAATGGTTCGTGACGAGAAAACTTTACAGGCGAGCACATATGCAAATCGTCTTCCAGAAGATCTCTCAGGGCGTCATTGCTTTGTACTTGATCCAATGCTTGCAACTGGTGGAACTCTCGTCGCGGCATTTAACTACCTCATCGAACGAGGTGCAGATGAAATCACTGCAATCTGTCTACTAGCAGCTCCTGAAGGAATCAAAGTAGTTGAAGATGCATTTAAAGATTCTGGAATTCCAATTACCCTGGTAACCGGCTCCCTCGATGAAAAACTCAATGAACACGGATATATCGTCCCTGGACTTGGTGATGCAGGTGATCGCCTCTACGGAGTCGTATAAATGGCATCGACATCGCCAGGATACGGAATCACAATCCGCGTTGAAGGTGCCCCTGAACTTCAACCTGTTGCCTTAGTTACCGCAACCGTAACTTCGGCGGGAGCCACAATCACGGCGCTCGATGTCGTCGAATCTAATCTTGAAAAAGTTGTTGTTGATATTACTTGTGACACAATCGATAAAGATCACGCCCAAGAAATCAATAGCGCTCTTGCCGCTCATGGTGGCTTAACTGTTCGTAAAGTGAGCGACCGAACCTTCTTGCTACACCTCGGTGGAAAGTTAGAGATTAGCTCCAAAGTTCCACTGAAGACTCGTGATGACTTATCTCGTGCATACACACCTGGCGTTGCTCGAATCTGTG
>CAJBMC010000159.1 GCA_903954055.1 uncultured Actinomycetes bacterium
GTCGATAGGAATGGCACTAAGTCAAGGAGCCTGGAAACTTGTTGGATCGGTGCGGATTGTTTAGCCATGTGCGACCAACCCCGCTTCGAGTCTTCGAATCGCCTCATCGCGCAATTCCTTGGGAGAAATAACATATGCACTAGATGCCAACCAGAGGACTTCATGCAAGATTGCATCATCGCTCTGATAGGCAATCTCTACCTCATCCCATTCGGCATCGATTTCAACAACTGTTCCGGCCGAGCGGAGCTGTGGGCCTACTCCCTTGCGAATCGCAATCCGCGCTAGTAAGACTTCCTCGGTGCGAAGATCCTCTTCATCTAACGCGGTGATATCTACCTCGAAACTATTATTTGATGATATGAAGGAGATGGTCGAGGCAATCCGATCAATTCGAAAAGTACGTAGCGCTCCTCGATCCTTATCTGCTCCAATAAGATACCAAAAACCTTTCGAATTTGAGAGGCGGTAAGGGGAAACTTTTCGCAACTGGGTAGTGAGATCTTCGGCAATATATTCAAATGAGACGCTGCGGCGCTCTGAAATCGCTTCGATGATTTCAGGTAGTTGTTCAGGAGCTTGATTGAGTGGTGAGGTAACCTCTTTCAGCGCATCCATGTCAGGTTCGAGCCCCAGACTCTTCAACTTACGCAAGCCAGAGGTCGCAGACTCACTGAGCGCAGCTTCTCTCCACATCTGCGAAGCAAGTGAAAGTAGAGCGATAGATGTTGAATCTAGATCGTGAAGTTGGAGCGCATAACTCTCTGGCTTTATTCGATAGCCGGCTTCGTCTTCGAAGAGAGGATCGAAAGTTCCAAGCTCGATCGCAATGCCGAGAGAGCGTAAATCATCCTTATCTCTTTCAAACATTCGATCTTTTGCCTCTGCTTCACCTTCGTAACCTGCAACAGAGGCGAATATCTCTGATTTGGTGAGATAGCGTTTTGTCGCAAGTAGCGCGATGGTGAGATTTACAAGGCGCTCACTCTTCCGAGACACCGTATGCACCCTTCGCTGGTCTTCTTCGTCTTGCTAGTACTTCAACGCCTGGAGCCATTCTCCGACTTTGAATGAGAAATCCCGTATGGCCAATCATGCGCTGCTGCGGCCGGACCGCCAACCCTTCATGATGCCAACCACGTACTAATGTTTCGGAGCTCTCAGGTTCGGTGAAGTGTCCATCTTCCTTGAGCGCTTCAGCGGTGGCTGAGAGTTGTGTTGTTGTTGCAACGTAGGCGAGAAATACTCCGCCGGGTCTGAGAACATCCGCTGCCATCGAAATGCACTCCCACGGAGCGAGCATGTCTAAAACAACTCGGTCGAATTTCTCTTCAAACTTCTGATCTTGTACAGATCCGACATCTAATTTCCACTGTGACGGCATCGACCCAAAATAATTCGTCACGTTATCTGTTGCATTCTTGGCAAAATCTTCACGTCGTTCAACGCTATGAACAAAACCATTACTACCTACTGCTCGCAAGAGCGAGAGAGTCAGAGCTCCGCTACCGACTCCAGCTTCCAGGACTCGCGCACCAGGATAGATATCTGCGACGCCAACGATCATCGCGGCATCTTTTGGATAAACAATCGTTGCTCCGCGCGGCATCGATAGAACGTAATCAGCCAGCAGCGGAATGAATGCGGTGAACTTTAGGCCAGCAGTAGTGCTTACCACCGACCCTTCCGGCAATCCGATTAATTCGTCATGAACTATCCAGCCTTTATGGGTATGCCACTCCTTACCCGGTGTAATCGTGAAGCTATAAAGCTTTCCCTTGGGGTCAGTTAATTGGATTCGGTCGCCTGCCTTGAAGTAACCGCTACCTAATTCTGCTAATTCTGGAGTTTGAGACACGGGAGCATCCTAAGCGAATTTCAACTCTGCGAGCACGCTCGCGCGCTAAGGTCGCGATATGGACCAGTTACGCCTCTCCCCCAGTCGAGTTAATGACTTTACTAACTGTCCCCAACTTTATAAATATCGCGCCATCCTCAATCTGCCAGAAGAAATCAGCCTTGATGCCGAGCGCGGAAAGCTTGTGCATTCGGTTCTGGAAGATTTATTTGAGCTGCCCCGAATCGACCGCAACAAAGAGAGCGCTCTTGAAATCTTGCCTGAGGCATGGCGGCGACAGATTGAAGAGAAACCAGAATTAGCATCACTTATCACTAGCGAGAACGAATGGATGGATCGGGCCTCTGCACTGTTGAGTTCATATTTCGCGCTAGAGGACCCGACGACTTTTGACTCTACCTATCGAGAGTTGCACCTTGAAAAAGATTTCACTGAGCAGATTTACCTCCATGGATATGTCGATAGGTTAGATATCGCCCCAACCGGTGAGGTGCGAATTGTTGATTACAAAACTGGAAAATCTCCTAAGCCAGGATGGGAAGAGAAGTCACTCTTTCAATTAAGAGTCTACGCTCTTCTCTATTGGCGCAATGAGGGTGTGCTCCCTCGCTTATTGCAACTGCTATACCTGGGAGATGGCAAGACAATCAAGAGCTCTCCAACAGAAAAAGAGCTCGAAACGACTGAACGAATTTTGCGAAATATCGGCGACGAAATCCTTACTGCAATCGATACCGACTTCTTTCCGACGAAGAAGAGCAGGCTATGCGACTGGTGTTCCTTTAAGAATATCTGCCCCGCACACAACAACTAATTTGCGTTGAAGTACTTCGCCTCAGGATGGTGAACAATAATTGCTGAGGTAGATTGCTCTGGGTGCAATTGGAACTCTTCCGAAAGATTGACACCGATCCGCTCCGGCTCGAGTAATTGACAGAGTTGAACTTGTTGTTCAATATCCGGACAGGCTGGATAACCAAATGAATATCGAGAACCGCGATAACCCTGATCCAGAATTCCCTGAAGATCCGGAGCATCCTTATCCCGGACTGAGAATTCCTCACGTACCCGTGCATGCCAATGTTCTGCTAAAGCTTCGGTAAGTTGTACGGAGAGGCCATGTAGTTCGAGATATTCACGGTAATTATTGGCTTCAAAGAGTATATTCGCCGCTTGGCTGACCGTATTTCCCATTGTTACTACGTGGAATGCAACTACATCAGTCTGACCGGATTCTTTAGATGCGAAGAAATCTGCGATACAGAGGCGTCGGTCTCTACGTTGGCGTGGAAATGAGAAACGCAAGCGCTCTTGACCCTTGAGCTCACCTTCATGATGGAGTATCACAAGATCATTTCCCTCGCTGTAGCAAGGGAAGTATCCGTAGACGACGGCAGCTTCTAACCAGCCTTGTGATTGAACTTCATTGAGGAGTGAACGAAGACGAGGTCGACCTTCCTCTTCCACCATCTTCTCGTACTCTCCTCGAGCACCCTTAAGTCCCCATTGGCCCACAAAGAGAGCGCGTTCATCGAGCATTCCAACGTAATCCGCTAGCGGAATTCCTTTGACGATGCGAGAACCAAAGAAGGGAGCTTTGGGAATATCGATATCAGTTGCGACATCACTGCGAGTTGTGTCATTTACATCGACCTCAGAATTTCGGGCAACGGCTCTGACACGTCTTTCGCGAAGTTCTGGAAGTGCAGCACCAGGTTCTCCACGCTTGACCGCCATAATCGCATCCATGAGGCGCAGACCTTCAAAGGCGTCGCGCGCATACCTGACTTCTCCCGGAAATATTGCAGAAAGGTCTTCCTCGACAAATGCACGAGTAAGGGCTGCTCCCCCAAGAACAATTGGCCATTTCTGATCAAGTCCGCGGGCGGTAATTTCTTCGAGGTTCTCTTTCATGACAACCGTTGATTTAACAAGTAGACCACTCATGCCAACTGCGTCAACATTGTTTTCGAGGGCAGCATCAATAATTTGGTTGACGGTCTGCTTGATTCCGATATTGACTACTTTGTAACCATTATTGGACAAGATAATGTCTACTAGATTTTTTCCAATATCATGAACATCGCCCTTAACAGTTGCGAGTAACATCGTTCCTCGCCCACCTTCATCAGCCTTCTCCATAAATGGTTCGAGATAGGCTACGGCGCTCTTCATGACTTCTGCACTTTGGAGTACAAAAGGAAGTTGCATCTCTCCCTTACCGAAGAGTTCTCCGACAACTTTCATTCCCTCTAGTAAGTGGTCGTTGATGATGGCCAGTGGCTTGATCTCTTGCGCCATCGCCTCATCGAGATCCTCGTTTAAGCCAACCTTTTCACCATCGATGATGCGACGTTGGAGGCGTTCTTCCAACGGTAGCGCTGCTAATTCGGCTGCTCGGGTAAGTCGTGTGGCAGCGAGTTCTACGCCTTCGAAGAGTTGGAGAAATTCAGAGAGTGGATCATAGGTACATTGATCTCCATCGAATGTTCTGCGGTCGTAAATCAAATCAAGGGCTACCTCTAATTGGCGTGGCTCAATACGTGCAATTGGCATGATCTTCGATGGATGAACAATCGCTGAAGTAAGACCAGCAACCGTACATTCGTGAAGGAAGGCGGAGTTCAATACGACTCGCGCTGCAGGATTTAATCCAAATGAGACGTTACTAACGCCCAGGGTCGTTTGAACTTCTGGGAACTCTTCTTTGAGCGTCTTAATTGCCATGATGGTCTCTAAGCCGTCGCGGCGAGTCTCTTCTTGGCCGGTTGCGATAGGAAAGGTCAGAGCATCAATCATGATGTCTCCTACTGAGACCCCCCAATTTTCTGTGAGGTCAGCGATGAGGCGACGAGCAACCTTCAGCTTCCATTCCGCAGTTCGTGCTTGGCCCTCTTCATCAATTGTTAGCGCAACAACAGCTGAACCATGTTCCTTGACCAGCGGCATCATGCGCGCGAAACGAGATGTTGGGCCATCTCCATCTTCATAATTAACAGAGTTGATAACGCAGCGACCACCGAGTGATTCGAGACCAGCTTGAATCACATGTGGTTCGGTCGAGTCGAGCATGATCGGAAGTGTTGAGGCTGTTGCAAAGCGTGAGGCGATTTCACGCATATCTGTGGCGCCATCTCGCCCAACGTAATCAACGCTGAGGTCCAACAGATGCGCACCATCGCGGATCTGATCGCGTGCAATCTCAACGCAGCTCTGCCAATCCTCGGTTACGAGCGCTTCGCGGAATGCCTTAGAACCATTTGCGTTGGTACGTTCTCCAATTGCGAGGTAGGTCAGATCTTGATCAAAGGGAACGAATTGATAGAGCGAAGAGAGTCCTGGTTCAGGAGAAATATTTCGATCTGAGATCTTCTTTCCAGATACCCGCTTTACAACTGCTTCGAGGTGAGCCGGAGTTGTTCCACAACAGCCGCCAATGAGCGCCAATCCATAATCATCGACAAATGTGTCGAGCGCTTGCGCAAGTTCATCAGGTCCCAACGGATAACTAGCCCCATCTGGCCCCAGAACAGGTAGACCTGCATTAGGCATTACTGAAATTTGTACCTTTGCATTCTTTGAAAGATATCGAAGATGTTCTGACATTTCTGCTGGACCAGTTGCGCAGTTGAGACCAATCAAATCAATATCGAGTGGTTCTAGCGCATTGAGCGCCGAACCGATCTCAGATCCAAGCAACATCGTTCCAGTAGTTTCTACCGTTACCTGCGCGATCAGAAGTACATCTCGATCGGTTGCGTCGATTACCGCGCGGGCACCATTAACCGCTGCCTTCGCTTGTAATAAATCTTGAGTTGTTTCGATCAGAAGCGCATCGGCACCAGCATCAACCAACCCTTGAGAGGCAATTCGGTAGGCATCCTTCAAGTGGGCGTAGGTTGTGTGGCCCAGTGTTGGAAGTTTGGTTCCAGGGCCGAGTGAGCCCAGAACGAAACGGGGTTTATCGGGGGTCGAGTAGGCATCGGCAGCTTGACGAGCAATCTCTGCACCAGCAAAGGCGAGTTCGTAGATGCGATCTTCGATGCCGTATTCAGCAAGGTTTGCCCAGTTCGCACCGAAGGTATTTGTCTCAATCGCATCAACACCAACTGCGAGATATGCATCATGGACAGAGCGCACCACATCGGGACGCGTGACATTGAGAATCTCGTTACAGCCTTCATGGCCTTGGAAATCCTCAAGAGTTGGATCTGCGGCTTGGAGCATGGTTCCCATCGCTCCATCTGCGATAACGACGCGACTCTTGAGCGCAGCGCGAAGCAATCCATCACGCTTGCGATCTTGGTTATGCGAACTCGTCACGGAGAGGAGGTTACCGTAAGGTGTGGCTCGTGGAGATTCATAAGATTCCAAGCCTTCGCTCGCCAATCATGGTCGTCGCCTTTGGTGGTTGGAGCGATGCAGGCGAAGCTGCTACTGGCGTTATTACCCATCTCCTGGCAACTCTCAATGGTGAAATCGATGTCGATACTTTCGCCCCAGACCTCATTGCAGAGGTCGATTCCGAGGAATACTTCGATTATCAAGTCAATCGACCGTTGATTTTTGTCGATGATTCAATGATTAGAAGTCTCACTTGGCCAGGCGTGCAAATTTTTGCGCAACCGAATCCATCAGGAGAGCGCGACTTCATATTGGTCAGAGGCGTCGAGCCTTCGATGAGGTGGAAATCTTTCGCCTCCGAAATCCTGGACTTAGCAGATGACTTAGAGGTTGAACTTGTAATCACCGTTGGTTCTATGTTGGCAGATACACCACACACACGACCTATCCCTGTTTCAGGAACTGGTGCTCATCCAGATATCGCTGCCCGCCTCGGCGTTGAGGTAAGCCGATATGAAGGTCCAACTGGAATTCTTGCGGTGATTCAGGATGCTTGCGTTCGCCGTGGGATTGATGCCGTCGCGCTCTGGGCGGCAATTCCGCACTACGCCAATGCAAATCCATCTCCGAAAGCAACTTTGGCTCTTATTAACGGAATAGAAGATTTCCTTGAGATCTCACTCCCCCTCGGTCCTCTGCCTGAATTGGCCTCGCAATGGGAAGCAGCAGTTAACGAGATGGTGAAGGAAGATTCTGATATTGAGGAGTACATCAAGACTCTCGAAGAGAGCAAGGATGCCGATGAAATCTCTGATGACTCGGGTGAAGAGCTAGCGAGAGAAGTCGAACGCTTCTTACGCAGACAGAATAATTCAAACGACAATTAGCAACTAGCTAGAGCGCTAAACCGAGAATCGCATCCATTGCTCGGGAAAGTTCGCCAGCTTGGCCGCCGGTTGCGCCTGATTCGCAGACGACTATCCACTTCTTCAGTGCGTTGAGCGCTCTTGCCGTATCTAAATTATCTGCTTGAGCTTCGATAACTTCCTCGACAACCGAAGATGTTGGCGCAACCTCCATCATCGAGAGGGCACGTCTAAACCGCTCGATCCACGCTATTGAATCTGAAAGTAATGAATCACTCCATGAGCGATCAACGGAATAGTGGCTCTCCATCAACGCCCAACGGATCGCCATCGGATCGACTCCACTTGCTACCAACTTTGAGACAAAGACAAGGTTGCCGAGAGATTTACTCATCTTCACCCCATCGAGTCCGATCATGCCGGCATGTACATAGTGACTTGCGAACTCTCGTCCTTGCAAAATCTTTGCCTGGGCTGCTGACATCTCGTGGTGCGGGAAGATGAGGTCGCTTCCTCCCCCTTGGATATCAATCGATGTAGATGCATCTGATTCTGGAGCCAAGTAATGAAGTGCGATTGCACAACATTCGATATGCCAGCCAGGACGACCTTCACCGAAAGAGCTCGGCCATGACGGCTCTCCATCTTTATGTCCTAGCCAGAGAAGAGCATCGAGCGGATCTCTCTTACCGATTCGGTTGGGGTCACCTCCACGTTCTGAGAAAATTTCCAACATCTTCCCTTGCGAATAATGCGAACGCGACCCGAAAGCGCCATCTGAGTGAACCTGGAAATAGAGGTCGTTATCGACTGAATATGCAGTGCCACGTTCATTAAGCGTTGCAATCGAATCTGTCACCAATTGCATCGCTTCGACAACTCCGATGTAGTGATCAGGCGGAAGGATATGGAGATTAACCATGTCACCTCTAAAAAGATCGATCTGTGATTGAGCGAGTACGCGCCAATCAACTCCATCGCGATCTGCGCGTTCCAATAGAGGATCATCGATATCGGTAATATTTTGAACGAAGCGAACCTGCGAACCTCGTGCTCTGAGGTAACGATTGACTAAATCGAAAGTGAGATAGGTGGCAGCGTGACCAAGATGGGTTGCATCGTAAGGTGTGATTCCGCAGACGTACAGGCGATATAGATCCTTATCCACGAGCGGAAAACTGCCACCCCGAGCTGTATCCCAGAGAGATAATGGTGGAAAAAAGAAAGAGCTATCAAGCGGTGGGATTGCCACCTCTGCCCACGATTTCATGGCTGCACCTTAACCCACGTGGATAGTCCTAGAAGGGCGGCCATGGAATATGAGGCCATTCAGGATTTGGTTCTGGAAAGGTTCCCGTTGTGAGCAGTGATTCAACTCGCAACATGAGAGCTGTAATCTCTTCCGCGGTAATCAGCGACGGTAATTCCGCTATCTGATTGCTTCGCAGAAGAGTCAATAGCGAATCTAGGGTTCGGATCTCATCCTCTGTGAAAGATTGGCCGGCCCATTGCCACAGTACAGTCCGCAACTTGTCATCAACGTGGAAGGTGACGCCGTGGTCGCAGACATAGAGCTTCTGCTGAAGATCTGGAATCAGGTGGCCAATCTTTCGATCGGTATTGTTAATTACGGCATCGAAGAGCGCGACCATTCGCAGCTGCGGATCATCAGAATGAAAGTAATCTTCTAACTGTACGGATTCATCAATGTCGATCCACTGCTGCACCATTCCGACACCGAATGGGCCATCACGTAAAATCGTCAGCGGAACGCAATTGATATTCATCGCCTCACTTATGAGATATGCCGCGCGTTCACGTTGAGCGAGATTTCCATCTGGGAAATCCCAGAGTGGCCTCTCACCCGCTACTGGCTTATAAATCGCATCAAGAGTTGCTCCATTATGTGAGAGCGAAATGAGCAATGTGGCATTGGAGGCATCAACCAGGCGACCCTGAACCTCAATTTCGCCTTGCCGGAGTATCTCTTCAATCATCGTCGATATCCGTTAGCACGCGCGCAGAGATGGCCCTGCGGATCAATCGGCAGACCACAGAAAGGACAGGGCTGGCGACCGGCGGCGATAATGAGTTCAGCTCGATCGTGAAAAATCAGTGCTTGAGTTGGAGTGATAAAGAGGCGAAACATCTGGACATTCTCGAGCGAGTGTAGATCGTCATCAGAGTCTGACTCATTGAAGATCAACTCACGCAAATCAATTTGAATCCGCTCGGATTTTTCTTCGTAGAAGATGGCGATTGAAC
>CAJBMC010000160.1 GCA_903954055.1 uncultured Actinomycetes bacterium
ACTTAATGTAGGTGCCTTTCTTATTTAAAGTCCTAGCTTATTTGAGTCTTCTCTTTATGCGAACCGTCGCAGAATGGCTTCTCCTTCGAGAGGCCGCATCCGCAGAATTTAGGGTTCTCAACAGTGCTTGTGATATTGCCATCAGCATCAACGAAATCGACAGTGCCTGTAATGCGAATCGACCCACTCTTGGGATTGATGAAAGCTTTCACATTCTCAGACATGTTTATGGTTTAGTCGAGGTAATCGCGAAGCGCTTGCGAACGTGATGGGTGGCGCAGCTTCGACATAGTCTTTGACTCAATCTGACGAATACGTTCGCGAGTAACTCCGTGAACCTTTCCGATCTCATCAAGTGTCTTTGGCTGTCCATCTGTAAGTCCGTAGCGAGCCTTAATAACATCAGCTTCACGGTTGGTAAGTCCACCGAGAACCTGCATCAACTGCTCCTGCAAGATAGTAAATGTCACTGACTCTTCAGGCTTAATCGCCTCAGAATCTTCAATGAGATCTCCGAACTCTGAATCTCCTTCTTCACCGAGTGGTGTG
The DNA here is from genome assembly GCA_903954055.1 of uncultured Actinomycetes bacterium. Taxonomy (GTDB): domain Bacteria; phylum Actinomycetota; class Actinomycetes; order Nanopelagicales; family Nanopelagicaceae; genus Planktophila. The sequence continues at coordinate 550 of CAJBMC010000160.1, forward strand.
TGAAGTGAGATCGGCTCGCGGCCGTATTTCTGAACTTCAACAACCTTTTCAGGTGTCATGTCGAGTTCTTTAGCGAGCTCTTCTGGGGTTGGTTCGCGACCAAGATCCTGAAGCATCTGACGCTGAACGCGTGCGAGCTTGTTAATAACTTCAACCATGTGAACCGGAATACGAATCGTACGAGCCTGGTCAGCCATCGCACGTGTAATCGCCTGACGGATCCACCAGGTTGCATATGTTGAGAACTTGTAACCCTTTGTGTAGTCGAACTTCTCAACTGCACGGATCAATCCGAGGTTACCTTCCTGAATCAAGTCCAAGAACAACATTCCGCGGCCGGTGTAACGCTTTGCCAGGGAGACAACGAGACGAAGGTTTGCTTCGAGCAGGTGGTTCTTTGCGCGCTTTCCATCTTCAACAATCCACTCGAGCTCGCGCTTGAGCTTCTTCTCCAGCTTCTTCTCATTCTTAAGCTTCTCTTCGGCAAAGAGACCAGCTTCGACTCTTGTTGCGAGTTCAACTTCAAGCTCTGCATTAAGAAGCGCGACGCGGCCAATCTGCTTGAGGTAATCCTTAACTGGGTCAGCGGTTGCACCAGCGGTGAGAACTGTCTGCTCTGGTGGGAGGCGCTTGATTTCAGTCTGTACGAAACGAGCCTGCTCGTTAAAGAAGTAGCCAAGATCCTCAAGGTTCTTGAGATATCCCTGGTTGATGGATTCAGTGATGATCTTCGCTGATTTATCAGTGAAGGTATTCATCGCAAACATCTGCTGAATCTGTTTAAAGGTGAGCGCCTTAGCTTCAGCCTGATCAATATTGTGCTTAGCAGCAACTTCGCGACCCTGGCTCTTGCCATTAATCGCATCGATGATCATATGAATATTCTTAAGGTCCTTCTTATGCTTTTCACGTTCGTTCTTATCTTCTTCATCATCATCTGATTCAGAATCTAAGAGCAAGAATGAACCTTCTTCAAACTTATTCTTCTCTTCTGCGACATCAACAACGCGAGGCTTTACGCCTTCGCCTTCTGCATCAATGATCTCTGCAGCTTCTGCGATAAGTGTCTCAACGTCTTCAAGTTCGACTTCTTCAACAACGATCTCGTTGCCATCTTCATCAAGGACAACGGCCTTTGCTGCTTTGCCAGATGCATCAACCTCTGGCGCCTTTACTGGCTCTGGAGCAGGTGCGATCAATGCGAGCTGCGCCTTTGAGAGAATGCGATTTGGTCCACCGAGGCCTGCCTTGCGAGCCTTCTCGGAATCTGCTGGAATCGAAACTGCGAGTGCACGAGCCTCAAGGACGAGAGGCTGGAACTCTTTCTTTACAATCTTATTGATGTTGGTGATACCAGAGGCTTCAAGCGAGGCGAGAATCTCCTTCTGGCGCGCAACTGCATTCTTGAGATCTACAAGTTGCTGAACTTCCTTTGCAGAGAGCTCTTTCTTTAATTCGATTTTTACTGGCTTTGCGACAACCTTCTTAACCGGCGCTGCCTTCTTTGCGGGAGCTTTCTTAGCTACCGCCTTCTTTGCAGGAGCTGCCTTCTTTGCAACAGCTTTCTTAGCTACCGCTTTTTTAGCAGGAGCAGCCTTCTTGGCAACAGTCTTCTTCGCTGCTGACTTGTTTTTGAGCGCACTAAATACAGCCACAATTGTCCTTTGGTTTTTTCGAACTAATTTCGAAACTTTCTATTTCGAACTGCTCGAAGTGATAGGCATATTATACCCAGACGAATTTCGCTTTTCAGCGTGAATTCTGGGCGGTAGTAAGGGCGTGGCGAATGGCGGCGCCCACTGCCTCGGCCTCAACGAGAAATCCATCGTGGCCGAAGTCGGAATTAATGGAAATAAGCGGCTCAGCCGTTGGAACCAGCTCCGATATCTCAACCTGAAGTCGAGGTGGGAAGAGGCGATCGGTATCGATCGAGACGACAACTACTGGAACGGTGATGGATTTCAGAGCCTCTACGACTCCCCCTCGATCTCGGCCGACATCATGTGAATTCATCGCATCGGTCAGTGCAATATAGGTATTGGCATCAAATCGCTGGGCTAACTTATTTGCTTGGTGGTCGAGGTAAGACTCAACTGCATAACGACCAGTCTCATCACCTTGTAATTGGCGGCCAAAGCGAACATCCATCTCGGATTCGGTGCGATAGGTCAGATGAGCAATTCGACGAGCGATTCCCATACCCTCAATTGGTCCACGCTCTTGCTCGTAATAGTCACCAGAGTTAAAGAATGGATCAGATTTAATCGCACGAATTTGAATCGATGCTGTTCCGATTTGGTCACCGGTCGCTACCGCAGAAGAACCGATTGTGCAGATTGCCCCGATGCGGTGAGGTAATTGGATAGCCCATTCCAGCGAACGCATTCCGCCGAGCGATGGGCCGACCGCTAATAAATATTTCTCAATCCCAAGAGCGTCACTTAAGGCAACCTCTGCATTGACCATATCTCTAATGGTGATGATCGGAAAGCGAGAGCCATAACGCTTTCCATCTGGAGCAATGCTCGAAGGGCCGGTAGAACCTTGGCAGCCACCAATGACATTAGGGCAGATAATAAAATATTTATCGGTATCAAATGGCAATCCCGGTCCAACCATCTGTGGCCACCAACCTGGTACATCAGACCATCCAGTCATCGCGTGATTGATGAGAATCGCATTATCTTTAGCTTCGTTGAGAACGCCCCACGTTTGATATGCAATCGTGATATCTGGAAGTACTTCTCCATTTTCGAGAAGCAAGAAACCAATCTTGATAAATTTACGTTCACCTGGATCATCGCCTTCGAGCCAAGCACCAGTGAGATCGCGAGATATTTTCGCGCCAGATTCGCGTTGCTTATCCGGGTCTATGGCTCTACTCATAAGGACTTCCTTCACGCACTTGCAGCAGATCGATGCGATTGCTACCTGGTCGTCACCCGGAGCACCCCACCGCGGTGGAGGGTTGCCGTTCGACTAGCCGGGGCTTGATGTCGAAACTCGTGACCTGTCCAAATTCTAACCCATACCGCGGAGTGGAAACTATTCGAATATCGCGGCAATGACCTTGGGATGTAATTCAGCTCGCATCTCTGCAAATGAGTGAGGTGGCCAACCAGCGTTAAATACGCGGCGCAATAGGCCAGCCAATGGGTACCTATCATCATCTCCAATCGCGCGATCGAGCGCCTTTTGGGCAAGGGCACCATCTCCACCTTCATATGCCATCGCCGCGACTATGCATGCAATCGGTGCGACAAATCCGCGAGGGGCCATTCGCAGGAGTTCGCGCCACATCGTGAAGTAGAGATCGTAGGAATCTTCGTCATGGACTCCGAGCGCATAATCTCGCACCTGCACATCGCTCATTCGACCAATCATCCGAGCAGCTAATAATTTCTCGGATGCGCCATGGCCCATTCGAAATTCATCGAGTAGGAGATCCATCGTCTCTACTCCATCGCGCCGCAGCTCGGTAATCTCTTCAGCATCATCTGAGATGTAGAAGGTATTTACCTGCTCACTCCAATCAGGATCGAAAGAAGAGGTATCGGCCGCGAGAGAATCGACGAGCTCTGAGATATTTGCATACGGCATTGGAATTCCAGCCATGACATGTTCGGCGGCAATATGAGAACTCTCTATCGCGGGCAATGATTTTCCGGTTGATGGGCAGCAAGCTTCATCTCTACAGATAATGGAGCGATAGCGACCGCCCTGCACAACGATAGATTCTTGAATCTCAACTCCACTGCGAATCAATCCAGCGCCCAATGAAATGAGTAGCGAATCACCATCCTCTCGACCATCAGGAAGATATGCAATCAAGAGCGCCGCCTCCGCCTCATCGCGGAGAAAGTGATGGGCAAGTAATTCAATGGCATCGCCATCTAATGAGGGCGGCAAATCTATGCGCATCGCCAAGCCGATTGAATCAGCTTTGACAGAGATCAGCACGATCGATTCTGTCGGATGAAATCCCAATAAGAATGGAACTGCAGTGATGAGATCGTGGGCAGAAGTTAATGTGGGCATGGATTCCTCAATTCATAAATCGGATTGGCGCGGCGACAACGGTGATGGGTAGAACAGAGACGGTGGTGATTTCTCCTGGAATATGTGCAGTCACGCCATCGACGGTAAATTCACCATCCCAGCGAGTAATGAGTTCGATGAGGTAGTGACCTGGCTTGGAATATGTATGGCGAATCTCGCCATCGGGATATGGGGCTCCAACTTTTTGAGTCATATAAATAACGCCATCGCCGTAATGCCAGATAAATGTCGGCTTCAGCCGCACATCGACAAATTCGCCGACAATCTCGACCTTCTTAGTGACCAATGTCGGGATATCACACCAGAAATAGACCGGAGTCTGAACAAGTGGTGAAAATGAAGGCTGATAGGAAATCCCTGCAGTTGGAATAGATTCAATTAATTTATCTGCGAGTGATGTAGCAGGTGCAGCCTTCTCTTTAGCAGCCGGTCTCCGTTGTACCTTCTTAACTACTGGTTTAACTACTGGTTTAACTACTGGCCTTCTCGTAATTGAAATTGTTGGGTGTGGAGTTGCAACCTTCTTACTGGCTTTTGGTTTTGGAGTAGCTCGTCGAGAAGCACCAGGAGTTGCCACCTTTGTAGATCGTGGCCCACTTCCCTTACGCCCTTCGATAACTATGTGACCATCTTGGGTATAGACATCGATACATGCTTTAACTTCACAATCTGCAGCCTGGGCGATTGGTACATTAAAGCTGAAGCAGATGAAGAGATAAATGGCGATTCGTTTCATCGGCGCAGATTAGATATCGCAACGGCCTTTTGACGTTGCTCTTTTCACTGCTGTGGATACTCTAGCGCCATGGCTGCGCGCGATGGAGATGGGTGGATTGAATGCACCTGTGGCTCCAAACATTGGGGCAAATTTGGCGCAGCAGGAATTTTATTGATTCGCGATGGCGCCATCTTTCTCCAACATCGAGCACCGTGGGTTCACAATGGTGATACTTGGGGAATTCCAGGCGGTGCCCGCGATTCCCACGAAAGTATTGTTGAAGCAGCGCTGCGCGAGGCAGTGGAAGAGACCGGTATTAATCCCGATGATGTAACAGTCTTAACGACCTTTACCGATGATCATGAAATCTGGAGCTACTCAACTGTGATTGCCATCGCCGGCAATAATCTTGAGGGCCATGAACTCAACGATGAATCACATGAAGTTCGGTGGGTTAATTTTGATGATGTTACCCGGCTGCCACTGCATCCAAGTTTCGCACGAAGCTGGCCTGAGCTATATTCCTATGCGATGGATGCTATTGAACGTGCGGTCTAAGGTCTAGATCAATTACCTGGTCGCACCAATTGAGATTTTCATCTCGTGCATGGTCGACGAGCACGATGGTCACTCCCTTTGATTTCTCGCTTACTAAGAGCTCTTTAACTCTCGTGATAGAGGCGAGATCCTGAGATGCAAATGGCTCATCGAGTAAAATAATTGGGAGTTCACGCATAAAGGCTCGGGCAATTTCGATTCGCTGAAGTTGTCCACCTGACAAGGTTGTCACTGATTGATCAAGGAAATCTTCAAGCTCTAACTTTCTCACTATTTCATTAAATCTATCGCCACTTACCTGCTCATTGCCTAGAGTCAAAATCTCCGCTGTTGTATATGCCATCCAATAGCTATGGCTCTGCGTTGCTACTGAGCGAATAGTGGCCAATTCGCTAATCGTTAAGGAAGAAATTGCTCTGTCGAGCAAAATAATTTCACCACCAGCTACCGTTTGATCGCCAGCGATGGCGGCAAGCAACGTTGATTTTCCAGCACCATTTCGACCAGTGATTGCGGTAATGGTTCCAGTAGCAATCTCTGCGGAGAAATCTGATAAGACGGCGCGGTTATCAAAGGCGAGCGAGATATTTTTAATCTTAATCATCGCCATACCTGACTACTTTTGCGCAGCATAAAGATAAGTACCGGTGCTCCAATAAGCGAAGTAATCAAGCCAATTGGTAATTCATGTGGCGGCGCTATCGAACGAGCTGCAGTATCGGCAATCAGTAAAAGTCCGGCGCCAATTACCGCTGACCCAATCATGAGTGGGCGATTAGCCGGTCCAATCAAATAACGAGTGATGTGAGGTGCGGCGAGTGCCAAGAATGCAATCGAGCCCACGGTGCTCACCGCTACCGAAATCAGGATCGAGATAACCACAAATCCAATCAATCGAATCCGCTGCGGGTCCTTGCCGAGGTGTCGAACTTCGCGATCGCCAAGCACAAGGAGGTCCATCTTCTGCGAGTAATACCAACCGATTACAGAGAATGAAATCACAATGGGAGTTAAGAGTTTTACGCTCGCCATATTTGCTAACGCTAGCGACCCGAGCGACCAGAATGAGATAGACCTCGCCTCTGGTTTATCGGCAATTGAAATAATGAGCCCTGATGCTGCACTGAGCAGAGCTGATGTAGCAATACCGACAATAACAAGTTGCAAAGCGCTTCTTGATAGCGCAAATGTTGCCAGTGATGCCAGTAGCGCTCCGATAGTGGCAGCGACGACAACTGAGAAGGTGCCAATCGATGCAATGTTGAGAGTAATTGCAATTGCTGCGCCGAGCGATGCACCGGCCGATGTTCCGATGATTGATGGATCAGCAAGTGGATTATTTGTCGCTGATTGCGAGAGCGCACCAGCAACTCCCAGCGCCATTCCCACTAATAAAGCAGCCAAGATTCGTGGAAATCTAATGCCCCAGATGATTTCGTGGCCAGGTCCTTGAATTGAAGGATGAGCTATCAATTTCCAAGGCGAATCAACTGCAACGCTTCCGATACTCAGTGCAAAGATAGTGAAGCTTGCTAGCGCAAGTAGAACTCCAACCAGTAAGAGACGTCGCGCCTTGATTCCCATCATTTGCGGACCTCGGTAATCGCCTTCGCGAGCTGAATCAGCATCTGTGGTGTTCGGGGCCCAAATGAGAGCAAGAGTGAGTCATCAACTGCGATAACTCTCGCTGATTTACCGGCATCGGTCTGCGCGACTCCGGGAAGTGCGACGAGTCCCTTCACTCCCCCGACTGATTGCAAGCCCTTAATCATTACCAGAATAATCTCTGGATTCTTTCCTACGAGAGATTCACTTGTAAGGGCAGAGAAAGGTTGTGATCCCTTCACTGCACCAACATCTACGCCTCCCACTGCAGAGATGATCGAATCTGCACCTGAGCCCTTACCTCCCAAGAGGTAAATAGAGCTGCCGCCGCGTAGATAGAGAAATGCGATGCGAGGTGAAGCTAAAACTTGTAGTGATGCCGATGTAATCGTCGAATCAATCTTTGCAGAGAGTTCGTTTCCGGAACGTGAAACTCCAAGCAGCGCTGCTACTTCCGCCACTTTGGAGGTTATTCCAGCGACGTTCCATACCTCTTTAATGCTGACGACTTTAATGCCCGCCTTTTTAATGGAATCTAGGGCTGGTGCAGGTCCGACGGAGGGATCAATAATTACCAGGTCGGGAGCGAGCGAGATGATCTTCTCAGCGACCACTTGGTGACCTGATGTCACAATCGGAATTGATTGCAGCGATCTATCTGTACTGGCGATATCGCGCCCCACTAAAATCTTTTTTAATCCGAGTGAATCAATGATCTCTGCTGAACCATTTGCTAACGCGACAACTTTTAAATATTTCGGGGTTTCGGTTGATTGAATCTGGCTGCTTGTCACATCAGCTGATGTGATTTCGATTGCACTTTTACTCTGTGATGTGCATCCTGTGAGAATGATGAGTGCCAGAGATAAGCCTGCATAAGCCTTTACTCTCATTTTTCTTCTCAC
>CAJBMC010000161.1 GCA_903954055.1 uncultured Actinomycetes bacterium
AGTCTTGTGAAGGTAGAGACCAACTGGACCGTTGATTACTGCAACATTGCGGATCTCAATCTTCTCACCGAGCGTTGCATTTGCTTCATCGATGACTTCCTGAACAGTCTTGCCTGCTGAAGTCTTTGCTGCAAGGAATGAAGCAACATCTGGAGTCTTAACCTCAAGAAGTGTCGCTACGAGTTCATCGCCAAGTGCGATAAAACGCTCACCCTTTGCAACGAAGTCTGTCTCACAGTTGAGCTCAAGCATGACGCCTGTCTCGCCGGAAACCTTTGCAACAACGAGACCGTTTGAAGTCAAACGACCTTCGCGCTTTGTAACACCCTTAAGGCCCTTAACGCGAATGATTTCGACAGCCTTGTCGTAATCACCATCTGCCTCGTCTAGCGCCTTCTTGCAATCGAGCATTCCTGCTGCAGTTGCTTCGCGAAGACGCTTTACATCATCTGCTGTGTAGTTAGCCATTGATTATGCCTCCGGTGCTGCAGGTGCCTCAGCTGCTGGAGCTGCAGGTGCTGCGTTGTCGAGAATCTCCTTCTCCCACTCAGCAAGTGGTTCTGCTGCAGGAGTAGATGGTGCTGCATTTGCTGAACGTGACTTAAGTCCATCAGCAATTGCATCAGTGATAACGCGTGTGAGAAGTTCGATTGAACGAATCGCATCGTCGTTACCAGGAATCTTGTAATCAACTTCATCTGGATCGCAGTTTGTATCAAGGATTGCGATAACTGGAATACCAAGCTTCTTAGCTTCCTGAATTGCGAGGTGCTCCTTCTTAGTGTCAACAACCCAGATTGCTGCTGGAAGCTTTGTCATGTTGCGGATACCGTCGAGGTTCTTAAAGAGCTTCTCGCGTTCGCGGCGGAGCATCAAGAGCTCCTTCTTTGTAAGAAGAAGATCGTTCTTCTCTTCGAGAGCTTCAAGCTCCTTGAGGCGCTGAATACGCTTCAACACTGTTGGGAAGTTTGTGAGCATTCCACCCAACCAGCGCTCTGTAACTGTTGGCATTCCAACGCGAGCTGCTTGATTGATGATTGGTGTGTGTGCCTGCTTCTTTGTACCGACGAACAAGATATGTCCGCCCTTAGCAACGATGTCCTTTGTGAACGCGTATGCTGAATCGATCAAAGCAAGTGATTGCTGGATATCGATGATGTAGATGCCATTGCGTTCTGTGAAGATAAAACGCTTCATCTTTGGATTCCAACGACGAGTCTGGTGTCCGAAGTGGACTCCGCTGTCGAGGAGTTCGCGCATTGTTACAACTGCCATGACGGCACGCTCCTTCTTGGGTTTTCGCGCGTACGCGAATAAACCCGCTCGGTTAATGGCTTAACAATTTGTTAGGCCCGTCGCGTTCACAACGCCGACTCGCTAATAAATTAGCGAGACCGAAGTGGCTCTCTTTCCCCGCTAGGCAGTTCAAGAGAAGAACGCTGAGATGTCACAAATCTTGCGACTTGTGCAGGGGTGAGTCTAGCTGGAGGCTGGGTGTGCCCCCAAATTGGTCACTTCTCTCAAGATCCGCCCAAAGGTAGGGTCGAATGGTCTTGGAATGAGATTAAGTGCTGGCCCTGGATGGGTTCTGGAGTTTCAGTGCGACCATGGCTAAATGATTGCGCGAAATAACGGCTTATTGAGGTACATCTCTATCACGGTCACCGCAGTGGCTTTCACCGTTGCCTCCGGAGCCTTCGCCCTTCACCTTCACAACCAGAAAGCTTGGCGAGCAGATGCCCTAGCCGGCAAAGTTGCCCTCACTCAGAGCCAACTCGAAAATCTTGTCCATGATGAAAGCATCACCGCCTACTGGGCCGGTCCAAGACCTGGCTATCTCTACTCAATCGATATAACTGCGAAAGACCGGGTCTTTCTCCAATACATTCAGGCAAATAAGAACTCGAGCGATGTGATTGCAAATTCACGTGTCATCGCAACTTATTTTGATAAGGATGGCTTTGCGCGAACCGTCGCCGCGGCAAGTCAGAGTAGTAATACCGGATTTCGAAACCCAAATGGAAGCGTGGTCTTCTACGCAAAGAATCGAAATACTGATATCTATCTCGCCTTTCCAGGAAAAAAAATTCAAATCGAAATATTTGATCCGCTCGCAGGTCAAGCTTTAAGTCTTGCAGTGCTGCAAGATCAAATCACTAAAATTGGAGAATGAGATGTCACCATTGGTAGGCAACAGGATAATGATGCTCTTTAGTGCGGCAGCAATCATTGTCGCTGCAGGTTCTGCAAGTTTCACGATTTCTGAAGCGACAGGAACTACACACGTGCTTGCTCACGCTGCGCAGACATATGCGCTCAACGATGCAATTTGTCAGGCCGGCGCCGTAGGCCCCGCCGGTACCAACGGTACCAACGGAACCAACGGAACCAACGGAGAGACCGGAACTGTCGGCGCCAGCGGCGAGCAAGGTACGTGTGGACCGGCAGGCGCAACAGGAGCAAAGGGGTTGGATGCTCAATGGTCTGAGGTATCTCAAGATATTATTCCAACAGAAGATAATAAATTTACAATTGGAACGCTGGCCAAGCGCTGGAAGTCACTTCAATTAGGTCCAGGAACACTTTTTATTCAAGATCAAGTTACTGGCGCACAGGCAGGACTTACTGTAAATGCCGGATCACTCCTCCTCGATGGTGCCGATTCACTTCGCATTGGAAATGTGCAGTTAACTGCAACGGGCATCAAGTCAGTTCTACCTAATCAAGATCTCACTATCGGAGCTTTGGGTGATCAAGGTTATTTATCGCTCTCTCGCGCACTTAAGTTTCCTGATGGAACTACCCAATCAACTGCCATGCTCAATGGTTTAACTGGACCTCAAGGTGCGCAAGGACCTCAAGGTGCGCAAGGACCACAAGGCGCAACGGGTGCAACTGGCCCACAAGGTGCAACTGGTTCAACTGGTCCGCAAGGCGCCGCTGGAGTTGCAGTAAATATGAAAGGCTCGTTCGCAACGAAGACGGCATTTACCAACGCTGCACTTGTTGGTAATCCTGGCGATGCATGGATTATCGTCGCTGATGGATCTTTAATGGTCTGGAACACTCTGACAACTTCGTGGGATGACGCTGGAGATCTACAAGGTCCGCAAGGTTTGCAGGGGCCTAAAGGAGAAACTGGTGCAACTGGTGCAACTGGTGCGCAAGGTCCTGCCGGAACTATTGCACCTTATGGAAAACAATTTGTATGTGTCAAGACAGTTGGATTGGTCAAAAGCATGTACTGGGGAACATGCGCAAGTCAGGGTCTCACTGGAAACACTTCCGAATATTGGATCTTAGCAACCTTTCCTAACTAACTTTAAGGAAGTTTCTCAACGAGATTTATGCGCGGGGGTGCGCTTGCTTAAATGCAGCGCGCAAACGTTCTGTCGAAACGTGGGTGTAAATCTGAGTTGTAGCCAGGGACGAGTGGCCCAAAATCTCTTGGACGGTGCGAAGGTCTGCGCCGCCTTCTAATAAATGTGTCGCTGCTGAATGTCGAAGTGCATGTGGCCCCATTCGCTCAACGCCTTCTAGGGCAGATAGCGCTTCGTAAACGATTGTGCGAATAGCTCGTTGATCGATCCGCTTTCCTCGCGCACCTAAGAACAATGCCCGCGCGGATTTATCGTTGAGCAATAGTGGTCGAGCGTCGTTGATATATGTGTTGAGCGCCTTTACTGCCGGAGCTCCCATCGGAATCATTCGCTCTTTATTGCCCTTACCTAGAACGCGAATTGTGTTGCGGTGAAAATCTAAATCTTCCAAATCCAAACCGCAGATTTCAGAGACGCGCGCGCCTGTCGCATAAAGCAGCTCAACAATCGCAACATCGCGAATCGATATTGGAGTATCAAACTCTGCCGCCCGAGTTGCCATCGAATCGAGTGCGGTCACGGCATCCCCTTGAGTAAGTACGCCGGGCAGAGTCCGATGCGGCTTTGGTGTGGCAAGTGTTGCGCCAACATCTGTCGCGAGATATCCGCGCTTAGTCGCCCACTTAGTGAAGAGTCGAACTGATACTGCACGGCGAGAAAGAGTTGTACGCGCTCCCCCGCGAACTTGTTGCGTTGCAAGCCACGAACGAATTAGCGGAAGATTAATTTCGGCTATCTCAGTCACACCATTTCGACCAAGATGTTCGATTAATGAATCTAGATCACCGAGATACGCGCGAACGGTATGGGTTGATAGCGCTTTCTCGTTGACGAGATAGCGCGAATACGCATCGCGAATCTCATCGAATGTTGCCATAAGGCAAGCGTACTAAGGCTTGAGTCCTTGACGTAGGAGGCCGAAGGTCAAAGCATCTTCTAGCGCCATTGCAGAAGCTGCAATCACATTCTCATGTACGCCGACTGTGTTCCACTCGCCTTTGCCATCTGAAGTTTCAATCAAGACGCGAGTGATTGCACCTGTACCCAACCGTCCCTCAAGGATACGAACCTTGTAATCGGTGAGTTCGAGAATAGATATCTGTGGGTATAGCTCGTTGAGTCCGTCACGAAGTGCAGTATCAAATGCATTGACCGGACCATTTCCAGCGCCAGTACATGTGATCTCTTTACCTTGTGCGGTAACTGTAACTTCAGCCTTAGTAATGATCGTGCCATCAACATCATGCTCAGTTGTTGTGAGCCAATGATCGATTGAGAAGAATGATGGACGCTTTCCGGTTGACTCTTCCAGTAAGAGAAGTTCAAAAGAGGCATCAGCAGCTTCGAAGGTGAAACCTCGAGACTCCATCTCCTTTACCTTCTCAACGATACGAGTAATGAGTTCGCGATCGCCACCGAGATCAACGCCAAGTTCTTGTGATTTCAATTCGATTGATGCCCGTCCAGCCATATCTGAAACCAACATTCGCATATCGTTTCCGACAGATGCTGGATCTTCATGCTGATACAACATTGGATCTACCTTGATTGCAGATGCATGTAAACCAGCTTTATGTGCAAAGGCAGATACACCTGTATATGGCTGACGTGGTGATGGAGAAATATTTGTAACTTCAGCAACTGCATGCGAGATGCGGAAGGCTTCTCGGAGCGCATTTACTGGAAGGACTTCCTTCTTCTTCTTTAGCTCTAAGTTTGCGATGATCGTGACTAAATCTGCATTTCCGGTTCGCTCGCCATAGCCATTGAGAGTTCCTTGAACATGTGTTGCACCTGCAGCAACTGCCGCCATTGAGTTTGCAACAGCGCACCCAGTGTCGTTGTGGCAGTGGATTCCAATACGAGCTGAGGTAGCTCCAATGACATCGTTAACTACATCTGCGATCTCATCAGGCAACATTCCGCCATTGGTATCGCAGAGCGCCGCGACATCTGCGCCTGCCTCCATCGCAACCCGAATGACTTCAAGTGCATATGCGCGATTAGCGCGGTAACCATCAAAGAAATGTTCCGCGTCGAGAAAAACACGTTGACCTTCAGCGCGAAGATGAGAGATAGAGTCGCGAATCATCTGGAGATTCTCATCGAGCGTGGTCTTCAGCGCGAGATCGACATGGCGATCGTAAGACTTGGCTACGAGTGTGACTGCTGGCGCACCTGAATCACGCAACGCCGCAAGAAGTACATCATCGGCAGCCTTTACATGAGGGCGGCGAGTGGCACCGAATGCCACAAAGGTCGCGTTCTTGAGTTTTAGCTCTTTCTTGGCCAGTGCGAAGAATTCTGTATCTTTTGGATTAGCTCCAGGCCAACCGCCTTCAATAAAGCCTACGCCGAGATCATCAAGGTGGCGTGCGATTGTTAGCTTGTCATGAACCGAGAGGTTGAGGCCCTCTTGCTGAGCACCGTCACGAAGTGTGGTGTCATAGATATGAAAGCTGTCATCTAGACCTGATGTAACTTGCGCCATTACTTAACCGCAACATTCCAATTGTGAGTATCTGCGATTGTGCCGTGCTGGATTGCAAGCATGTGATTTCGGATCTGCATTGTGATTGTGCCTGGCTTGCCATCGCCTGTAACCCATGTACCCATCGCAGATTTTGCTTGACCTACTGGAGAGATTACGGCGGCAGTTCCGCAGGCGAAGATTTCAGTAATCTCACCAGATTGAACACCGTTACGCCAGTCATCGACAGAGAACATCACTTCTTCAGTCTTATATCCGAGATCTTTTGCAACAGACAAAATAGAGTCACGAGTGATTCCAGGGAGAAGCGTTCCAGTCAACTTTGGCGTGATGACAGTTGCATCGGCACCTGATCCCTTTACGAAGTACAGGTTCATGCCACCCATCTCTTCGACCCACTTACGTTCCTTTGCATCGATCCAGACGACCTGATCGCACCCTTCAACTGCTGCTGCCTTCTGTGCAATGAGCGAAGCTGCGTAATTTCCGCCGCACTTTGCCTCACCTGTACCGCCTTGCGCCGCGCGCACGTATTCGGTTGAGATCCACACAGATACTGGCTTTGATGGATCGAAGTAAGCACCAGCTGGTGTTGCAATCAAAAGATATTTCGCTTTATTGGATGGGCGAACACCAAGTCCAACCTCAGTTGCAATCATAAATGGGCGAATGTAGAGCGACTCTCCCACTTGATCCGGAACCCATCCAGCATCTTGGCGAACAAGGGCTTCAACGGTTTCGAGAAAGAGCGCTTCCGGCATTTCAGGAAGTGCAAGTCGCTTTGCAGAATTTGCAAAGCGTCGCGCGTTGGCTGATGGGCGAAATAGAGAGATTGAACCATCAGGTTGGCGATAAGCCTTCATGCCTTCGAAAATTTCTTGGCCATAGTGAAATACAGCAGTGGCGGGATCGAGAGTGATGGGACCGTAAGGAATCATCTCTGGCTCTGACCAACCATCTTCCTGCGACCAATCACAGACAACCATGTGATCGGTGTAATGCTTACCGAATCCACCTTCAGCAATAAGCGCGGCGCGCTTCTCTGCTGAAACAGCGTTGGGATTGAGTGTGATCTTCATTTACTTCACCAATGCGACGAGCGCTGTGCCAACTTCAGTTGTGCTTCGCTTTGCATCACCACGATTGAGTAGGTCTTGAGCGACTGCCTTTTCGACATCGCGAGCTGCATCAGTGAGTCCAAGGTGATCAAGCATCATCGCAACAGACATGATTGTCGCTGTTGGGTCTGCAATGTTCTTACCTGCAATATCGGGAGCGGAACCGTGTACCGGTTCAAACATTGAGGGGAATTTACCGGTTGGATTGATATTGCCTGATGCAGCAAGTCCGATACCACCACAGATTGCAGCGGCAATGTCGGTCAAGATATCTCCAAAGAGGTTATCGGTTACAACTACATCGAAGCGCTCTGGGTTTGTAACAAAGAACATTGATGCAGCATCCACGTGGAGGTAATCAGTAGTAATACCTGGGTAC
>CAJBMC010000162.1 GCA_903954055.1 uncultured Actinomycetes bacterium
GCAGATGTATATAGCTTCCTAGCGCGCGAACATATTTTGTTGAATTCACTTACTGAAATTATCAAGGGTGCTCGAACCGAAGAGTTACCAGAACGAATTCAGGGCTTACTCGACAAGATTAAGGAGATCGAGAAGGAACTCGCCGCAGTTCGTTCGGCACAAGCACTCGCCAGCGTTGAGCAACTTGCCGCTACCTCAGTTCTTATCGGTGAGACATCATTTATCGGTGGTCTTCTTCCTGATGGAATCTCGGGAGATGATCTACGCAAGATCGCTATCGAACTCCGATCTCGTTCAACAAATTCTGTCGTGGCGCTCATCAGCGCATCTGGAGGCAGACCAGTACTTGTAGCTGCAACATCTGATGCTGCCCGCGCTGCCGGAATTAAGGCTGGTGAACTTGTAAAGATTGGCTCAACAGTTCTCGGCGGTGGCGGTGGCGGAAAAGATGATTTCGCACAAGGTGGCGGAACAGATTCAACTCAATCACGAGCTGCCCTCGAAGCGATCGCAGCGAAACTGCACGGGAAGTAAAGTGGCTCGCGGTCGCAGAATCGCCTTCGATTATGGTGATGTGCGCATCGGTGTATCAATCTGCGACCCTGATGGAATTTTGGCAACCCCTTTAGATTTCCTCGACGCCCGAGATTCACGACTGCATCAGAGAATTTCCGAGCTCTTAGCCGAGTACCAACCCATCACAATCTTTCTAGGTAACCCAAAACATCTCTCTGGCGTTGATGGAGAGGCGGTCGCAAAGGTTGCGAAATTTTCAGAGCTAATAGCAACGCTTACGCAGGCTCCCATTGTTCTTGTCGACGAACGATTCAGCACTCGGGAAGCGCAACGTAAACTCCATGAAGCAGGAAAGAGCGCTAAAAATTCACGTTCACTCATTGATTCGATGTCAGCAGTTGCAATCCTTGAGGCAGGTCTAGCAAATGAAACTCGATAGGGATCTTCTTCGTGGCTTCGCAGGAGTCTTCGCCGCTTTTGCAGTGATAGGCCTTATTCACCTAGAAAAACCAAGTGTTGCAGTCGCACCCGATTTCCCTTGCGCCTCTTCGACCGATTCGACATCCGCCTCCCAGGTCAACGGCTCCGTCACCATTGATATTCGCAGTGGTGAGACAGGCTCAGAGATTGCACAGAATCTTTTCGATAGCGGAGTCACCGCCTCATATAGCTCATTCTTCCGGGTTGCAGTGGGTGATTCACGTTCTTCACGGATAGCTCCCGGAATTCATAGAATCGATCGCAAGATCTGCGCGCGTAGCGCTCTCTCTCAACTTCTCGATTCAACTCGAATCGGAAACCTACTTGTTGTCGATGAAGGTGCATGGCTCTCCGAGATCAAATCTAAGTTAGTAAAGATTGGGTACTCTCAAAGCGAAGTCTCACAGGCATTTGCAAAGGCTGTAATTCCATCTGGATTCACCTCACTGGAAGGCCTGCTCTTCCCGGCTCAATATAGTTTTGAATCAGCAACGAGCGTCTCATCGATTATTAAGTTGATGATCGCGCGTGGAAATACTGAACTTCAAAAGGCAGGTCTATTTGCTGGGAAAGAGAAATTAGCCCCACGGGATCTACTCACGATCGCATCGTTGGTGCAGGCTGAAGGAGACGAGAAGGATTTTGCAAAGATTTCTCAAGTTGTTCGCAACAGATTAAAGGCTGGAATGCCACTTCAATTCGACTCTACTGTTCACTACATCAAGGGCAGTCGTGGCTCTGTTTTTCTTAGCACCCAATCGACCTTCCTTAATTCCCCTTTCAACACCTATCGCCACTACGGACTGCCACCAGCTCCGATAAATAATCCCGGTAGCGCGGCCCTCTATGCAGCAACTCACCCAGAAAAGGGCGCGTGGCTCTACTTCATTACCGTCGCACCCGGGGATACTCGCTTCACGGATTCAATCAATCAATTTGATAATTGGAAGCTTCTTTACAAACAGAATCTCAAAGCGGGAAAATTTAGGAGCGCAAAATGAGCATCGATATCAGGGGAGCGATTCTCGGTTCACCAGTTGCTCATTCACTCTCTCCCATCATGCACCGAGCCGCTTTCGAGTTTCTCGGGATCTCTGGCACATATCAGCGGCAAGAGGTAGGTCTTCAATCTCTCTCTACCTTTTTTATAGATCACAGAGATGAATTCGAATATCTCTCGCTCACTATGCCACTGAAGGAAGAAGCGCTCTCTCTTCCAGTGACCGTCGATGAAATAGCGCACCGAATCCAATCTGCAAATACGTTATATCGCCGCGATAGCCAATGGCATCTCACGAGCACAGATGGTTCGGGATTGGTAGCGGCGCTACGACATCAAGGCC